>JAFGAF010000455.1 GCA_016933815.1 Prolixibacteraceae bacterium | reverse complement strand
CCTACACCAAACTGATAAAGGTGATCGATATAAGGAATTGAAATATTTACACTGTGCATATTGCTTCCTTGCATAAATGCAATGTTTTCGGTTTCGGAGCTGTTTATGGGGTTTTCAAAATTTACGCCTTCCCACATTGAACCTTCGTAATTATTCACAATATGGCTAAAAGCACAATAGTTTGAATTATCGGCGGAATAAGATCCTGTGTACAATTCAAATTTTTCGAAAGGAAAATCCATGTACAAATCGTCGTTAGGCCTAAAATCGTTATAAAAAACCCTAATACGAGGAGCAAAAGCAGAATCGGGATTAGCAGTAAAGCCGGCTATTAACGATTGAGTTTCTTCTGTTGGTTTAATTACAACACCTTTAAAGTAAGCTTTAAAAAGTTCGCTATCGAAAACAGTATCGTTTTGATTTATTGCATAATCAAATAGTTCTCTACCCAATACATCGTTTATTTTAAAAGAAATGGTATCGACCGATTTTGACAGATCGAGCGTAAATTTTCCTAAAGCCTCGGGCATTGCTTCGAATTGCTGATGGTTGTATATCTTCAGTGTCGATTCATCGTAAACAATATCTTCGGTGAGCCTGAAAACCTCAAAATGTGCCAAGCTTGTAGTGTCGCCAAGTTTGTAACCATCGTATTGCAAAATCATTACAACCGAATCGTATTTGCTTGTAGCGTGTAACGAACCAATTTCGGCAGCATCGAACCTGAAATAGGCTTCGCTGTATGTTTCAATACCTAAACTATTAATGTACCTTCCGGCCAATAAACGCTTGCTTTGCGAAGTAACAAAAGAATCGCTGGCAGTAGTGAACGTTTTTACCGTTAATGTATCGATCATCAACACGTTGGTTGGATCGTTGATAAAGTCGTTACCCATGTTGTATTTAATGTTGGCTGTTTCAAATTCGCATGAAACGAAAAGCAACATCAAAAAAACCGATAACAGTTGAAATAATCTCATATATTAATTAATGTTCGTTTTATAAATTTTACTTTTTAAAAAGAATTGCCAAAAATAACATTTAATGATAGCTTATAACGTTATTTGTTCAACTAATAGTGGACAAAAGTAAAAATTATTTGAAACGCAAACCTTTTTTTGGTATCGGAAAGCAATGATTTAACAAGCATTAACATAATATCATAAAAAAATATAATGCCTTAAAGTTTGTCATTAAAAGTTATATATTTGTCAGCCTCAAACAAGATGTAATTTTTGTGTTAACCAAAGCAGCAAAAAACAACTTAAAATTGAAAATTCAAAATTACCAATAAAATGAAATTAAAAGTATTATTAATTATTGGTGTTGCACTGACAACACTTTTCACCTCGTGTAACAACGACGAAGTAGAATTAATCGGTAACTGGGAACAAAAATCGTGGTACGATGGCTATGCCAGGGCCGAAGGTAGTAGTTTTGCCATTAACAATTTTGGCTATTTTGGTATGGGCCACGACGATGATGGCAACCTGAGCGACTTTTGGAAATACGACCCTTCGAGCAACAGCTGGACTCCAGCCGAGAGTTTTCCGGGAACAGCTCGTGCATACAATGTAAGCGTTAGCAACGGCAAAAAAGGCTATGTAGGTTTAGGCTACGATGGAGAAAACGATTTAGCCGATTTTTGGGAATACGATCCGGCAAACAACTCGTGGAAACAAATTGCCGACTTTCCGGGCGGATCTCGCCGCTACGCAACTGCGTTTGCAATTGGCAACGACATTTACGTTGGAACCGGCACAACCGATAACGACAAGCAATACAACAACGACTTTTACAAATACGACGGCAGCAATTGGTCACAAATTAAATCGTTGCCCGGTAACAAAAGGCGCAAAGCAAATTCAACAGGTTTTAACGGTAAAGGCTACGTAGTAAGCGGCTCACGTTCATCAACAATTTTGAACGATATATGGGAATACGATCCTACAAGCGACAACTGGACTGAAAAAACTAAAATTGATAATGAAGAAACAGGTAACACTGCAATTCCTCGTCAGAATGCTGTTTTATTCGGAAGCGACGGCAGGTTATTTATTACCACCGGAAGCCAAGGTACAACAACCACTACTACAACTTACGAATGGGATCCAAGTACCGATGAATGGACTGAAAGAACTTCGTTTGAAGGTTCGATTCGCGAAGGTGCAGGCTGTTTTGTTATTAACGATAAAGGCTATGTTGTAGGTGGCCGTAGCGGTGCCAGCTACAAAGACGATACTTACATGTTTGAGCCAAATGCCGAACGTGATTCAGCCGATTAATTTTCAATATCAACATAAAAAAAACCATGGCAGAATTTCTGTCATGGTTTTTTTATGCCGTTTAACGGCGCCGTTTTTTGTTTTGTTTTTTGGGCTTTTTCCGGTCAAACTTATCGGTAAAGTCCCTTTTATCTTTAGCAATTTTGTATTTCTTATCGTGAAAAGCTCCTTTAAACGTTGGATCGTCAACGCGTCGCTGATGATCAATTTCCTTTAGCTGCTTTTGCCTTTCCTCTTTCTGTGTTTCAACAACTTCAACTTCATCGGGAATTTCCAAAACGGGTACTCCCATTCTGATGATCTTTTCAATTTTTTCGAAATGCCATATTTCCGACGGATCGAGCAATGTAATGGCAACACCATGATTACCGGCACGGGCAGTACGTCCAATGCGGTGAATGTAATCGTCGTAATTAACAGGTACATCAAAGTTGATTACGTGCGAAACCTTACTGGCATCGATACCGCGTGCCGAAACATCGGTTGAAATAAGAATACGCACCTCGTCGTTTTTAAAAGCTGTAATGGCATTAATACGCGAGCTTTGACCTTTGTTGGAGTGCAGAATCCGCTTTTCGCCTTCGGAACGGCGTTTAATCACTTTAAATACAGCTTCGGCACTAACTTTAGTTTTACAAAAAACAATCACTTTTGTAAACACTTCTTCGTTGAGCAAAAGGTGTTCAACCAAATTCAGCTTTGTTCTGAAATTAGGAACATGGTAAGCAAACTGTTTTACCATCTCGACCGGTGTTGCCGAGGGAGCAACCTCAACACGCACCGGGAAGTCGAGAAATTCAGTGCTCAAATATTCAATATGTTCCGAAAAAGTAGCCGAGAACAACAACATTTGCTTGCGCATTGGCAAACGGTCGAAAACATTTTTAAGCTGAGGCATAAACCCCATATCGAGCATTCGGTCGGCTTCGTCAATCACTAATGTCTTCACTTTTTTAAGGCTTAACACATTGTGGTTGTACAAATCGAGCAACCTGCCGGGTGTAGCTACCAAAATATCGATACCGGCCGTTAACAACTCGGCATGTTTGGTCCACCCTATTCCACCATATATTGCGGCATGTCTTATGTTGGTAAATTGGGCCAGCTCTTCAATATCTTCGCCAACCTGAATTGAAAGTTCGCGTGTGGGCACTAAAACAACTACCCGGGGATCGTCGCCTTCGGCTTTTACCAATTGCGTTAAGATGGGTAAAATATAAGCAGCCGTTTTTCCGGTACCGGTTTGGGCAATTCCCAAAACATCTTTTCCCGATTTAATGGCCGGAATAGCTTCTTGTTGTATTGGGGTTGGTTGCACAAAACCAATCTCGGTTATGGCTTTCTGAACCGATTTGGTCAATTTTAAATCTCCGAATGTAATCATTTTTAAAAATTTTGTGACAAAGGTATAAAATATGAAAGCAATAGAAAACATTACTGATTAAATGCTCTCTATTGCTTTCGAATGCGATTAAACTCTTTACACTATTCTTTATCGCTTAAACAACCCGATTTGTATTCGGCCAGAATTTTTTTCACATCGACAGTTGCTACACGTCCGTGTACTTTTTCGCCTACCAGAACAACAGGTGCAAGGCCACAAGCGCCTACACAACGCAATGCACTAAGCGAAAACTTGCCATCGGGGGTTGTTTCGCCCACATCAATTCTCAATTGCCGCTTAATTTCGTCGAGCACTTGTTCGGCACCACGCACGTAGCAGGCAGTTCCCATGCAAACCGATATCGGAAATTCGCCTTGCGGTTTCATGGTAAAATACGAGTAAAAAGTTACCACGCCATAAACTTTTGCTGCCGAAATATTTAGTTCCTGAGCTATCAGCTCCTGTATTTCGGCCGGAAGGTATCCCAATTTATTTTGAACCTGGTGCAATACGTTAATCAACTCACCTTCGTTGTTGTTGAATTTTGCACATATTTCTTTTACCAGGTTAGTGGCATATTCTGTTAATTTTATTTTAGGCATAACTTCTAATTTTTTGGTTAATCTTCCTGTTCAAAGTGCTTGCTACGGTCGAAATAGCTGGTATGCAGCAAGTGATGTGCTTTATCGCTCATCGGGTGCCCCAAAAATTCTTCGTAAAGCTTAACAATGTATGGGTTTTCGTGCGATTTACGCAGGGTTTTCATACTATCCTCCTGATATATAGCCTTTTGGCGTTTAATAAGAATATCGGAATTACCATGGTGATAAGGCTGACCGCCACCACCAATACAACCGCCTGGGCAACTCATAATTTCGATGGCATGAAAATGTGATTTTCCGCTACGAATGTCTTCGAGCAATTTGCGGGCATTTCCCAAGCCATGTGCAATACCAATGCGAATGGGCAAACCGTCGAAATCGATGGTAGCTTCGCGTACCCCTTCCATACCACGCAGCTCATCGAAATTCAATTTTGGAAGTGGTTTTTTGGTGTGAAGCTCGTAAGCTGTTCGAACAGCTGCTTCGATAACCCCACCTGTTGTACCAAAAATTACACCAGCACCGGTCGATTCGCCAAGCGGATGGTCAAAATCCTCTTCGGGCAATGCTTTAAATTCAATGTTAGCCAGTTTAATAAGGGCAGCCAACTCACGGGTCGAAATTGCGAAATCGACATCGGGGTTGCCATCAACTGCAAATTCATCGCGGCTGCTTTCGTATTTTTTAGCCAAACAAGGCATTACCGAAACCACTACCAAATCCTTACGGTTGATGTTTTGTTTTTCGGCAAAATAACTTTTGGCAATAGCACCAAACATTTGTTGCGGCGATTTTGCCGACGAAGGAATATCCTTCATATCGGGGAATTGATGTTCGAAGAACTTCACCCAAGCCGGACAACACGAAGTTAGTATTGGTAACTTAACTGTTTTATCGCCATTTAAGTGACGTGATAAGCGATCGAGCATTTCGGTACCTTCTTCCATAATGGTAAGGTCGGCTGCAAAATCGGTATCGAATACATAGTTGAAGCCCAAGCGGCGCAATGCAGCCACCATTTTACCTGTTACCAAAGTACCCGGTTCAAAGCCAAACTCTTCGCCCAAAGCAGCGCGTACAGCAGGTGCAGTTTGAACAACAACTGTTTTCGAAGGATCTGAAAGCGCCCTGATTACAGCCGGCGTATGGTCAACCTCGGTTAAAGCTCCGGTTGGACATACAGCAACACATTGACCGCAATAAGTACACACCGAATGATCGAGGTTTTGCTCGAAAGGAGGCGATACAACTGCATAGAAACCACGGTTAATAGCCGACAAAACACCAACAGTTTGTACTTCGTTGCACATCATTTCGCAGCGGCGGCACATGATACATTTGTCCATATCGCGAATAATTGCCGGAGAGGTATCCTCGCGGTAAACCGATTTTTCGCCCTCGAAATGAATTTCGCGAATGCCCATTTGGTGGGCCAAATCCTGTAATTCACATTCGCCCGATTTGGCACAAGTAAGGCATTCAAACGGGTGATCAGAAATGATCAACTCGGTTACGGTACGGCGCGCATTAATCACCCGAATACTGTGCGTATTGATATTCATACCTGCGGCAGCTTCGGTTACACAAGCAGGGGCAAGGTTGCGCCTTCCCTCAACTTCAACAACACATACACGGCAACCGCCCGGTTTGTTTTCGATGCCCATGTCGTGCAACTTCATGTGGCATAAAGTGGGAATATGTACCCCAATTTGCTTGGCAGCATCGAGAATGGTAGTTCCCTTTGCTACTTCAACTTCTTTGTTATCGATGGTTAATTTTATCTTGTCCATGATTATTTCATTTTTATGCCTTAAACAATGCTAATGGCCTTAAACTTACACTTTTGGAAGCAAACTCCGCACTTAATACAAATTGACTGATCGATGTAATGCACCGATTTTTTTTCGCCCGATATTGCACCCACAGGGCAATTGCGATAACAAAGTGTACAACCGGTACACAAATCGGGATCAATTTCGTATTTAAGCAGGTCCTTGCACTGTCCGGCCGGGCATTTCCCTTCCCTAACGTGGGCAAGGTATTCGTCCTCGAAATTCAATAATGTTGAAAGCACGGGGTTAGGCGATGTTTGCCCTAAACCACATAATGAAGTATCTTTAATAACATTGCTCAACAGTTTGAGCCTTTCGAGGTCCTGTTCGGTTCCTTTGCCCTTAGTAATTTTGTCGAGAATTTCGTGCAGGCGTTTGTTGCCAATACGGCAAGGCGTACACTTTCCGCACGATTCGTCGAGGGTAAACTCGAGATAAAACTTGGCGATTGAAACCATGCAATCGTCTTCGTCCATAACAATCATACCACCCGACCCCATCATCGATCCGGCCTTAATCAGGTTGTCGTAATCGATGGGTATATCGAGGTCTTTTTCGGTTAAGCAACCACCTGAAGGTCCGCCGGTTTGAACTGCTTTAAATTTTTTTCCATTGCGAATGCCTCCTCCAATGTCGAAAATCACTTCGCGAAGTGTAATTCCCATGGGTACTTCAATTAGCCCGACATTGTTAACTTTTCCGGCCAAAGCAAAAACCTTGGTACCTTTTGAATTTTCGCTTCCAATGCTGCTGAACCATTCGGCACCTTTGTTAATAATTACCGGCACATTGGCAAAAGTTTCGACGTTATTCACGTTGGTTGGCTTTCCTAAATACCCCGAAACCGATGGGAAAGGTGGTTTAAAGGTTGGTTCGCCACGCGATCCTTCCATAGAATGAATCAAAGCGGTTTCTTCGCCACAAACAAAAGCTCCGGCACCATATCTTATTTCAATATCGAAATCGAAACCGGTACCCATAATATCGTTACCCAATAAGCCATATTCGCTTGCCTGCGATAGCGCAATTTTTAAACGGTTAATTGCCAATGGATATTCGGCCCTGATGTAAACCAAACCTTTGTTTGCGCCAATACAATAACCACAAATGGCCATAGCTTCAATTACAGAATGCGGATCGCCTTCGAGTATTGACCGATCCATAAATGCACCGGGGTCGCCCTCATCGGCATTACAAACCACGTATTTTTGATCGTTTTTTTCTTTACTGGTGATTTCCCATTTTAAGCCGGTTGGAAAACCGCCGCCGCCACGTCCGCGAAGGCCACTTTTTTTAATAATATCGATCACTTCAGACGGTGAGTAATCGCTCAAACATTTACCCAATGCTTCATAACCATCGCGACCTATGTACTCGTCAATGTTTTCGGGATCGACAAAACCACAGTTACGCAGGGCAATACGCACTTGTTTTTTGTAGAAGTCGATGCTTGCAGTATTGGTTACTTTATAGTTATTTTTTGGATTTTTGTAAAGCAAGCGCTGCAAGGGTCTTCCCTTCACAATGTGCTCGTTAACAATATCAATGGCATCGCTTGGTTTAACTTCGGTATAAAAAGTATTATCGGGCACCACTTTTACTACCGGCCCTTTTTCGCAAAAACCAAAACAGCCGGTTGTTAAAACACGCACATCGTTTTCGAGGTTTTGCGATTCAAGCTCAGCTTTAAGGTTGTTTACAATTTGCTCCGATTGAGAAGCGCGGCATCCGGTACCGCCACATACCAGTATGTGCATTTTATTTTCAGCCATATTTTTAAGTTTATCAGGGTTAACTATTCATCGATGGTTTTAAAAGTAACAGGAATAATCCCATCGACCAATTCGCCTTTCACAATATGTTTTTCGATAATTTCTTTAGCTTTTTCTTTGTTAACAAAGCCATAAACTACCGGACTTTGGCCGGGCACTATCACCTCAATAGTTGGTTCGGCGTAGCAGTATCCCATGCAGCCTGTTTGACTAACAATTGCATCAACGCCCCTAAAATCGAGCTCGTCAATCATGTAGCTCATTATCTCTTTGGCTCCCGAAGCTATACCGCATGTAGCCATTGCTACTTTAATTTGCACGATTTTGTCGGCATTTTCGCCTTGTTCCCTGAGCTTTATTTTCCCCTGAACTTCGGCTTTGATTTTTTTTAAATCGGCTAACGATTTTACTTTCATTCGCTTATGATTTATTTGTGGTTTTATGGTATTATTTTAAATTTGCCCCAATCATCTCAAGATTATCGTTTATCAACTCTTTCAAAAATTTAATAATTTTTGCATTGTTTATTGGCACACCTTCCAATTCGGCTTTTACTTCGTTGGTATCGAACTCAAAATCGCTTAAAGGTGTATGATGATTATAAATAAAGTGAATTTGGGGATACGATGCAATGAGCAAAGTCATTGTACCGGCAATATCGCCCATAGCGGGCCTGTCGATATGATTAAATGAGAATGAAGCACTTAAGCAGGTTCCCTTCCCCTTCTCTGAAGTAATATCGACGGTTCCG
This sequence comes from Prolixibacteraceae bacterium, assembly GCA_016933815.1. Lineage (GTDB taxonomy): Bacteria > Bacteroidota > Bacteroidia > Bacteroidales > Prolixibacteraceae > Roseimarinus. The sequence continues at coordinate 9,664 of JAFGAF010000455.1, read as the reverse complement.
CCGGTTTGCTCGGCACTGTGCTTAAATAGCGAAATACCCATACCAACTTTTCGGGTGGTACGTGTGGTATAAAACGGATCGCAAAGCAGTTCGAGCGTTTCTTTATCAACACCACAACCGTTATCGTTTATCACAATAAGATACTGATCCGATTTCGGATTTTCGGTAACGGTAAGCTCAATTTTAGTTGCATTTGCCCTAACCGAATTCTGAATAATATCGAGTATATGAAGCGACAGTTCCTGCATGCTTGGTTTTATCTGATTATTAAAATTGTTGCTTTAATGTTCGTCGCCCGTTACTATGGTGCAAGGCCATGGTAAACTCACCAAATGTTGGTTCTTTCAATTCGAAAATTGTATAAGCCTGCCCTATTTGCTCAGGACTGTGCGCATCGGACGAGCGGATTATTGTTGCGTTATTAGCTATTTTCCCACTTTGCACCCAATTTTCGATATTAGCATTTTTCGAAAGCTCAAATGCATCGGCAACAAAACCTTCGGGAATAAAGCCCAATTGACTGAATAAGCCGTTGTAATACCTATCGACATGGGCCGGAATAAAAACCCCACCCAATTGATGTACAAATTGTTCAGTCTGCAACAAACCAACATCAAGGGCATTAATCAGCAACTCATCAACTTCTTCAATAATCATTTCGTTTTCGTCAACCACAACTTGTTCGCCAAAATATGTCGGGTTATTCTTTACTTTTATCAAATGATGGTCGATGTATTGTTGAAATTGAATTAATTGCTCATCGGTTTCGAACAGGGCCACAGCATGAACTTCTTCCGAAGAATTAATTTCGGCACCACAAAAAACAGTAAGGCCATGTTTTTCACCTATTTGCTTTACCAACATAGCTTGTTTGGTACTGTTGTGATCGGTTATGGCAATTATATCGAGCCCAGCTTTTAAAGCCGATTCAACAATATTCACAGGGCTCATCTCCAGGCTTCCGCATGGCGATAAGAGCGTGTGAATATGCAGGTCGGCTTTAAAGTGCTTCATTACATGAGTAATTGATAAATTTTTCCGCTCAGTTCGAATGTTTTTTCAGTGCTTCCTAAAATTGGGATTTGCTCTTCGTTTGCTTTTGCAATAACATCAAGCGATGGCTCAATGCCTTTTACTAAGATAATACAAGCCAAATCTTTTAACGAGGCAATGGCAACTACATTAAGATGATTTTGGAGGGTAATCCAAACATTCCCTTCGCTTGCATTCCCCATTACATCGCTCAACAGGTCGGAAACGTATCCGCCATTTATTTCTTTTTCGAGGTTTACATTTTTTGTATATACCTTCAGATCTAATTTCTCAATTAACTCAGTTACTTTCATTTTTTGCTCCTATTTTAGTACAATCGGGGTCGAAACGTTTTTCGCCCCATTTTTTTTCCATACGTTGAAATGCTTTTTCGGGTGGCACTTTTCCATCTTTTTGCCACAATTGCTGAATAAAAATACAGTCGCTCATTCGGGCTTCGCCATTGGCCATATCTTCGGCCAAAGCCTGGCAGGTAGGTGCACCACATGCTCCGCAATCGATACCGGGCAAGTGACACATGATGCTACGGGCACGTTGCATGCGGGTAATTGCTTTGGCAATATCGGGTCCAAAACGTTGCAACGGGCGAGGCAGTATTTCGTCGGTAACAACCTTAAATTCGAGATGCTCAAAGGGATTATTTCCCTCGGCCTGCATTTTCTTTTCGGCGCTTGGAAAACGCCTTGCCCTGCTTTTTAATCGTTGAACGGTTAAGAAGCGGTTTTGAGGCAAAAGCACCCCGGCAGCACAACTGCGGTCGCAAGCTCTCAGCTCTAAAAAGTCGATATTTTCAATTTCTTCGTTTTCAATCCGTTCGAGCATTTTTATGGCATTATGAATGCCATCGGCGGCCATTGTTTTTGAATTTTGCCACCAGGTTTCGCCATGCGTAAGGCTCCACTGAATGCCTTCTTTGGTCAGTTCTTTTCTGAAATCGGAACAATCGGCAGGTTCAATGTCGTCGATTATTGCCATCACTTTGTTGTACAGCTCGCCGGGACTAATAACTCCCGAAATAATTGATTTGGTTTCGCCCACAGGCTTTCGTACAGCGGCAATTTTGGCCACACAGGGAGTTACATAGAACAAGCCCACTTCGGCAGGTGCAATTCCCTGTGCCGATAAATTGTCCAAAACATAATGAGCGGCCAAATCGTGTGGTGCTTTAACTTTAGCTATGTACGAAGTAAGTGAAGGATATTGCGACTGAATTAGCCTTACAATGGCCGGACAAAATGATGATATTGTAGGAAAAGGCGAAGTATTCTCCTTTACAGTTTTTCTGATCAATTCTTTCAATACAGTAATGGGCTGTTCCACTTCGTATGCATGTGTAAAGCCCAATTCCATAAGCGCCGTGTAAACCTGATCTTCGGAAAGGCGTTCGGGAAATTGTGCAAAAAACACCGATGGAAATAAAAGCACCCTGTATTTGAAATTGTTCATTAGCCCCAGATCGTCGTGGTCGATACCAATGGCTTTTTGAGGGCAAGCGCGAACACATTCGCCGCAATCGACACAACGTTCTTCTTTAATTTCAACCCTTCCGTCAACAATACGAATGGCTTCGGTTGGGCACACTTTTAAACAGTGGGTGCACCTTATGCACTTTTGATCATCGATGATCAAAGCATGATAGAAGGGTTGATCGCTATACATTATTCAACATTTTTTTCAATTTCAGGCTTGTGCCTTTACCCACAACTGTATCGATATACATTTCATCGACATTCTTTTTTATATTGGGCAAACCCATACCGGCACCGAAACCCATTTGCCTTACCTCGGCCGATGCTGTTGAAAATCCTTCCTGCATGGCAAGATCGATATTCTCGATACCGGGCCCTTCGTCGGAAACCAGCATACTTACATCGGTGGGCGCAATATCGACCTGAATGGTGCCTTTGTATGCATGAGCAACGATATTTACTTCGGCTTCGTACAGCGCTACAACAATATTCTTAATAAGACTTTGATGAATATTGAGTTGTTTCAGCGTTTTTTTAACTTGACTCGATGCATAACCGGCTTTGCTGAAATTACCCCCTTCGATATTGAATTTTAATGTTACCATAGGCTAATATACGGGTTTTAATCCGACTTGATACAAACGACCAACGGTATTAAACATCGACAACGAAGTTTCGAGTATTACCATTTTGTTTTCGTTGGCAATTTTTATCATATCGGGGTTTGCTTTTTTGCCCCTTACCAACAAAATACACTGAATGTCGGCCATTTCGGCTGTTCGAATGGCCTGCACATTGCACGTTCCGGTAATGAGTAATATTTTTTCGGTGTCGATTGTGAGTACATCGCTCATTAAATCGGAGCTGAAACCTTTCTCAATAACTACCCCATTTGCATTGCCTGCAACCAATTTTGCTTTTACAATATCAATTATTTCCGATAATTCCATAAATGAAAAATATACGGCAAAATTAGTGTTAAAACATCACTGGTTCAACACAGAAATGTAATTTATCTGAATTCTAAATAGCAATAACCGTAGATGTTCAAAACAATCATTTTTCATCTAGTGATCAACAAATTAAGCTTCAATTGAAAAGTATCATCTGGCTACTTCAATCAATACTTTTCTTTTTTTGATGGGTGCATTTTTAAGCGCAAGTAACAGCTGTTCAACTTTAGCCCGTTTAACTGCCACATACGATACATGATCCAATACATCAATTAAGCCTACTTCGTCTTTTTTAAGTTTCCCTTTTTGCATCAAAAGCCCGGCAATGTCCATTTTACTAATTTTCTCCTTTTTACCGGCCGAAATATAAAGGGTTACCCACTCGGTAATTGCAGGAATAACTGCTTTTTCAGGCAGGTTTTCGTATTTGGGTTTTTCTTTCAAATACGAAGGAATTGTTTCCTTTTCGTTCACCAATAAGTAACTGGTTCCGGCTGCGTGCATGCGTGCGGTGCGACCATTACGATGCGTGAAAATCTTTTCATTTTCGGGTAAGCTGTAGTGAATTACGTGTTCAATCTCAGGTATATCGAGACCACGTGAAGCCAAATCGGTGGTAACCAAAATGCTGTGGCTGCCATTTCTGAATTTTATGAGTGTTCGTTCGCGCAAAGTTTGATCTAAACCGCCATGAAAAACATTGTTAGGCAGGTTTTTTTCCCAAAGCAAATTGCTGATTTGATCAACAGTGTCGCGCTGATTACAGAAGATTAATGTAGGTTGGTTACCTATTTTGCATACGAGCCTGAAAAGTGTATCTAAACGATTATCGACCAAAGTGTTTACTATTCTCACTTTCAAATTCTCAGGAGCATCTGCCGTTAAATAATCAAGTCTTACCGGATTTTCAAGCCCAATAAAATCATGTATTTGAACTGCAGGCGTTGCCGAAGTCAGTATACGACGGCTAATCTTTGGCATGGCTTTTATAATAGATGAAATAACATCGGTAAAGCCAAATTCCAAACATTTATCGTACTCATCGAGAACAAGGGTTTTGATCGCCTTTGTATCGATGTGCCCCCTGTTTATGTGATCGATAATGCGCCCTGGCGTACCAATCAAAACAGCGGGTGGCTGCAAAAGATTGTTCTTTTCAATTTGCATGTCGTGTCCGCCATAACAACAACTAACTTTAAAACCTGTACTCAAGCTTTTAAAAACCTGATCGATTTGTAAGGCTAACTCTCTCGATGGAGCAAGAACCATTACTTGTACCTTTGATTCGTTCTTATCGAGCAAATCAATTAATGGCAATAGAAAACCCAATGTTTTTCCTGAACCGGTAGGTGATAACAATACTACATTAGCATGTTTTTTAATGGTTTGCAACATGTTTTGCTGCATCTCATTTAAAGTAGTAATATTGATTTGTTGAATAATTTTATCGATTGAACGCTGATTATCTGCCATGTATATTATATGTAATTTGTAAAAATATTGATAAACCCGAAATTGTGATTCTATAATTTTATTTTGCCCGAAGCAAACACTTTTTTTAACTGGGGCACATGCCAACTGTACAAGGGGTTATTACTTAAATCGATCAACTCAAGGTTTTTAATTTCGGCATAATCAAGCGGAAGCAATTTTATGTTGTTGTTGCTAAAGTTCAGCGTTTTTAAGGATTGGTGTTTACTTACAACCTTATAAAACGACTCAAGTTGGTTGTATTCCATATCGAGATTTTCGAGTGAAACCATTTCGTTTAACATGGCCGGAATTTCGCTGATTTTGTTTTGCGAAAGGTTTAGCACTTTTACGCTTTTGAGCATTGCCAACTGCGAAGGAAACACAAACAACTGATTCATTTGCAGATCGACAGTATGAACTTTGTTTTCGGGATTGAAAGCACCACTAAACTTTTCAATTTTGTTTGTACTCAATATCAATTCATTTAAAAGCGGAGCATTAAAAAACGACACATCAATGTTTGCTAGTTGATTGTTGCGAAGATTTATACTTGTTAATTTATTCATTAAAGAAAAATTAGCCAACGTAAGCAACTGATTGTTCGACAGGTTAATGCTTTCAACCAAAGTTAATTCACTTATTGACTGAGGTAAAGCTTTAAGCCGGTTGTTGCTGAAATCGATTTTTGTTAACCGGTTAAGCTTGCCAAAATTATCGGGCAAGTGTTCAAGTGCATTGTCGTTAATTTTTAGCTCTGTAATTTTAGTGAGCATGCTAAAATCGTCGCCCAATTCTTTCAGCTTATTTTTCTCAGCTTTAAAAACCTCAATATTAACCAATTGACCAAAGCCTTTGGGTAGATATTCAAGCTGATTCCAATCCAGATCGAGACGTTTCAGGTTAATCAAAAGTGGTAAATCGGCAGGCAAATCAACAATTTGGTTCGAAAACAAATCGAGCACTTCCAAATTTAGGAGCTTTGAAATGCTGTCGGGTAAAGCACTTATTTTATTTTGCGCAAGATTTACCATTTTCAAAGCTTGGCAATTGTATAAAACGCGATCGACAGTTTGAATTTGGTTATAACTTAAATCAATTACTTCAAGCTTTTGTGCGAGTTTAATGTTAGCGGGTATCTTTTCAAAACGGTTATTGCTCAGGTACAGCTTTTGCAGTTTTTTTAATTGAAGTAATTCGTCGGGCAATTCGCTTAGCTGGTTATAACCCAAATGCAAAACTTGCAAGTTTTTAAAACGGATAAGCGATTTTGGCACTTCACTCAACTTATCGTTTTCGAGTTTCAGAATTACAACGTTGGGGGCATTGGCCAATGCTTCATCCAAGGTGGTATAAATTGTTTGATTGGCAAGTTCATCATCGGTTTTCAAGAGGCTTGTGCTTGAACAAGCATTCAACAAAACAATTACGATTAAAAACAATACGGGCTTATGCATTTGTCTCATTTTGAAATACTTTTTTATTTTTTAGGTACGAACTGAGTATTTTTTGAATTTTTTCGAAATATATTTCGAGCAAAGTATTGTGGCTGATATAATCGCTATCAATCACACATTCGTCGTATCGGGTAAGATCATTCCATTCAATTATTTTTTTGAGCATAGTAGTGTAGGCTTCACCATTTTCCGAATATTTATCGAGCAATCCAATCAGTTCAAAAACATCGTCGGTGTGGTAACGTTTTTGACGGAAATTTCGGTAAGCATTGTGGCGGCCGATGGTTAAATAATAATGATTTACCGATTCGGCAATTGATGGGTATTTTTTTACAAATATTTTTTGCTCGCCCCTGTCGAACATCGATTTTTGAGTGTTTTTATCGCCCGATACAGTCCAAACGCCAAAAAGATTATTGCCCTCGGTTGCAAAACGCGACATGCCCCACCCCGACTCAATAATTGCCTGAGCCAATACTAAACTTGTAGGATGCGGTTTTAACCTAACCAACAAATTTTCGTACGATTTGGCGCGGTACAATTCCATCAAACTATCGGCAAATGCTATTTCGTTGGCCGATAATTGAACATTCTTTTCCATCTTTTTGATCAAATGATCAACCTTTTTGCTTTTATGTGCAATATCATATTGAGCTAACAGAATAGCCGGAAGTACCTGATCGATAAACTGTTGTTTACGTTGCTGTGTGCTTGCAAAAACATCAATCAGCAACGAATCGTACAAAACGGGTTTAACATTTGGAATTGCTACAGGAATTATATCGGTTGAAGTTTTTGGATGCACATTTACAATGTTGAGTTTTTCGGGAACTTTTACCAAGTTTAATACCGAAATTCCCAATAAAATTACAGCAACAAAAAGATAAACCAATTCTGTTTTACGCACAAATTAAGTTTTATTGTGAGCTGCAAATATATAACACCAAAACCGGTTTTCAATTAAAAGTTTGACTATTAACCTGAATTCACAAAAAAACAGCCTGAATGTACGCACGCTTACGTTCAAACAGACTGCATATTTATTTACAGGTTAAAGTACTCAACATCAAAATATTGCTAAACAAAGCAAGATTAAACTGTTGTTAATTGAATTCCTTTTTGAGTTGCTCAACCCAATCGGAAATACGTTGACTGGTCAGTCGGGCTTGGTTTTCCTGATCGAGGCAAAGGCCACAAAACTGATCGCCACGTTCGGCAGCCGAATGCTCGTAAGTATAGCCTTCGCGCGAAGTAAAACCAACAACTTTTGCACCTACCCTTTCGAACAGATTGGCAAAAATGCCCACACCATCGTTAAAATTTTCGGGATAACCTTTTTGATCGCCCAACCCAAAAATGGCAACTTTTTTACCACTCAGGTCCATATCTTCGAGCGCAGGAACAAACTCGTCCCAGTGGTTGGGCAATTCGCCATCGAACCATGTAGGTACACCAATAATGATGTTGTCGTATTTCGAAAAATCATCTTCGTTAACATCCTCGGCATTAAAAGCTTCGATGTTTTCTTTACCAAAAGCTTCAATCACTTTTTCGCCCATTTTGGCGGTTTTATTTGTTTTGAAGCTGTAAAAAATCCCTATTTTCTTCATAATTTTTAGTCAATTGTCATTAGTAATTATAGTCATTGGTCATTCGCTGATCGGAAACCTGAAACCTGAAATCAATATTTGATCAACTCTTTTGCAGCTGTTATAATTTTATCGGTATTGGGCAAAATTGCTTTTTCCAGTATGCGGTTAAAACCTACAGGTGTAAAAGGCGAACCAACACGTTTTACAGGTCCGTCGAGGTATTCAAAGGCTTCTTCCATAATTGTTGATGTTATTTCGGAACCAAAACCGGCAAACACTTTGTCCTCGTGAACCACCATGGCTTTGTTGGTTTTTTTAATCGAATTCAGAATGGTTTCTTTATCGAGCGGTACCAACGAACGCAAATCAATCACTTCTACATCAATGCCTTCCTCTTTTAACTTCTCGGCAGCTTCGAGACTATGAATCAGGGTGTTGCCATAAGTTATCAAGGTTATGTCCTTCCCTTCTTTTCGGATACGAGCTTTACCAAATGGCACTTCAAAATCGTCGGGGAATGCTGCGGCAGCTTGTGGCGAATTGTAAAGTGCTTTGGGCTCCATAAAAACAGTGATGCCTTTCGAACGCATTGCCGTGCGCAATAAGCCGGCTGCGTCGTCGGCAAAACACGGGTAAACAATACGGGCGCCCGGCATGGTTGCCAAAGCTCCTTCGATGTTTTGCGAGTGGTATAAACCGCCACCAATGTAACCGCCCGAAGCCAAGCGAATGGTCATGTTTGGCGTAAATTGCCCGTTCGAACGCCAATAATCGTGGGTCGAATCGACATATTGTTCCATGGCAGGCCAAAAGTAATCGGCAAATTCGGCTCCTTCAATCACTATTCGTATTTTATCGTTGAACCGGCTCATACCGTTGGCAGTTCCCACAATAAAATCTTCGGCAATGGGAGCACTAAAAACACGTGCTTCGCCAAATTCCTGCTGCATTCCCTTGGTAACATTAAATGCGCCGCCTTTTTCTTTGTTGGCCACATCCTGCCCCCAAATAAAGGTATCGGGGTTTTGGCGGAATTCTTCTTTTAATGTTTTGTTAATGGCATCAACCAACTTTATTTTTTCTCCTTCGTGGCTGTGTGTTCCATCGGGGTATTTTTCTGCTTTGTAAGGTTCGGGCACCACAAAATCGAAAATGGTTGCCGGATCGGGATCGGGCGCTTTCATTGCTTTTTTGTGCGCTTCTTTCACAATGGCAACAGCTTTTTCTTCAATGGCCAACAATTCATCCTCAGTGAACCGATGGTAACGGGTGAGCAACCTGCGGAACTTCGCCAGCGGATCGTATTCCTTAACGTATTCGCGTTCGTTTTCACTTCGGTAAAGCTCGTGCCTGTCGGAGTTCGAGTGCGACTCCATGCGAACACAGTTGGCTTGTAAAATAACAGGTTCGCCAACTTCTAACACATGTTTTTTAGCTTCGGCCATGGCATTCATCGAGTCGAAAATATCTTTACCATTGCAATGAATGATGCGTAAATTTTTAAAACCCGAAAAATTGTTACCGGCTTTGCGGTTGGCTGTTTGCATGTGTTTGGGCACCGAAATACCGTAACCATTGTCCTGAATTACAAAAATTACGGGCAATTTTTCGCGCGATGCACCATTTATAGCTTCGTAAACATAGCCTTCGGAAAGCGACGACTCGCCATG
>JAFGAF010000061.1 GCA_016933815.1 Prolixibacteraceae bacterium | reverse complement strand
TTCGAGCGGAAGAACTGAAGCATCAAAAACCGTCCAATTGCTTAACTTCGGGAATAGTTCCGACGGTATTTCGAGACCTTCGCCCGGGGCATACGCACCGCTCTCGTCCCAAATCATCCAGTCCATAAGGTAGCTTACAGTACGGTTGTTATCGCCATTGCTGAACCTGAAATAGCTGTTAGTGCCTGCATCGGCCGGAGCCGTTTGGGTAAAGAAAGCTTCGTTTTCGTCGATATAAACGGTAAAGGTATTGGCTTCGGTGTCCATCACAAAACGGTAGGTGTGCCATACCGATTGGTCGAAACCATCGGGCAAAGGATAATATTCGTTAGCACCTCGGCGCAACCTTATTTGTCCATCGTTTTGGATAAAAACCTGTTCGCGTTTTCCCCCTAAATCGAAATCGATATCAAGGGTCCAATCCGAAGCCATATCGTAAGGTTTTATGCGAGCAACCAAGGTTAGTTTTGAAGTTGCTTCGGTTACTGCAACTTTCCACATTCCTCGCTGACCTGCAGCGTCGTCGATAAATTGCAAGAGTTTGTTTCCGGGTACTTCGGGGTCGTCAACCACCGTGTTCCAGGTATTAAATACCTCTTCTTCGACTGAGAGGTTAGAGTGCGAAAATGCAATTTCTTCGTTGTCGAGCGGATGGGTCGATCCGTCGTAAACAATCCACTGAGCACTAGCTGTTGCCGATATAAAAAGGGCCACAAATAAAAATACCAGTACTTTAAAATTTTTGAATTTAAAGTAAATGTCAGGTTTCATAATAAGTACATTTATAGGTTATATTATAATGAGTTAGTATTTAACGATCGAGTTCCAAACTTGCCATAATGAAAGGCCCTGTAGCTTTGGGGTCGTTGTTGCGAACCGGCTCGCTTAAGTAGTATTCATACGAACCGTCGCGATGTTCGCCGGCACCCAAACCGGCCACAGCACATGCGTTGGTAATGCTTACCAAGCCGCTATCGTCAACTTCGATAAACTGTTCAATAATTCCATTGTAACCCTTTTGGGCTGCTTCGAGGTAGGTTTTATTGATGTAGCCACGATTGGCTCCTTTTGCCAATGCATAAACAAACATTGCTGAAACCGACGATTCGAGGTAATTGCCTTCGCGCCCCATTTGATCAACTACTTGATACCACACACCGGTTTTGGGATCCTGGTATTTTACAATTGCAACTGCCAAACGTTGCAACACATCAATTACACTTTGCCTTTGCGAATAATTTGGCGGTAAATATTCAAGCACATCAACAAGCGCCATGGCATACCAGCCCATTGCTCTCCCCCAAAAGCTGGCCGAAAGACCTGTTTCGGAATCGGCCCAGTGCTGCTCGCGGCTTTCGTCCCAGCCATGATAAAGCAAACCTGTAGCTTGGTCGCGTGTTTTTTCTTCAATTAAAGTGATTTGGTGCACCACATCGTCGAAGTTTTGAGGCTGATTAAACACCATTCCGTAGCGAGTATAAAAAGGCGAAGCCATGTAAATACCATCGAGCCACATTTGGTGAGGGTAACGTTTTTTGTGCCAGAAACCACCTTCGGAAGTGCGCGGATGTTGCTCAAGTTGCTGCCTTAAAGTTTGCAGCGCCTTGAGGTAGCGCGGATCTTCTGTTTTTTCGTATAAATTGAACAAGATCATTCCGGGTTTGATATGATCGATGTTGAAATTTTCGATTTTAAAGTTATACCCTATGTCGCCATTCTCGTCGATCATTAAATCGGCATAAGCCTTTATGTAATTATAATAAGCATCGTTGCCTGTTTTCTGCCAAACGCGCTCAATGGCAGTAAGAACCAATCCATTGGTATAATTCCATTTAGGTTTTTGAACAAAATCGAGGCTCCAGGCTTCGGGGTTGCGTTTCATTTCCGAATCGGCCATACGTACAGCCCAGCTTTGTTCGTTTTGCAAGTTCTCGGTTTTGCTTTTATTGTTTTTACATGCACTAAAAGTTAACAACATTGAAAGCAAAATTAATATCACATTATTCTTCGAAACAGATAAAATCGACACCATGACTTTTCCTTTTAATTATGAGCACTTTATTTCAATATGCAAGTACGTAAGAAT
>JAFGAF010000454.1 GCA_016933815.1 Prolixibacteraceae bacterium | reverse complement strand
GCAATTAAGGCTGTTAAGAACCAACCACCAATAACAGCAAAAACGCCTGATATGCGGTAAACAGCCGATTCGCGGCCCCATGCCTTATCGGCCAACGATGTACCCATGGCCACCAAAAAAGTTACGTAAGTAGTTGAAAGCGGCAATTTAAACGAAGTACCAATCGATATTAAGATACTGGCAACAATAAGGTTCGAAGCTGCACGCAACATGTCAAAAGCAGGCCTGTCGGCAACTGGTATAGCTTGGTTCACCGGTGCAGGGGCAAATTGTTTTTCCACAAAACGGTTTACGCTATTGGGCAGGTATTTATCCGAAAATTGGCTTATTTGAACACTTGCCCGTACCAGCATGCGCGAAAGTGCCGACGATCCAAAACGTTCAACACCCTCGGTCTGGCGCGATAAGTCAACCGATGTTTGAATAACATTTCGGGCTTTGCGCGAGGTAATTAGGGTAACTACCATTACTGCACCGGCAATAAGTAACATGTAAGTTGGGGTTTTGACCTTTCCGGCCAAGCCTTCCATGGTAAACAAATCGGGTGCAATTTCGGCTGCGCTCCACATTTTGAACGATTCGAAGCCGGCGAGCGGTACACCAATGAAGTTTACAAGGTCGTTACCGGCAAAGGCCATTGCCAAGGCAAATGTACCTGCCAAAACAACAATTTTTAGAATGTTTACTTTGAAGAGCCATTGTAACAGTTGCAATAAAAGAGTCCAACCAACAAAGCTGACGGCCATAATTCCTAATAAGTGGCTTTTCATATAAGCCGACATCTCTTCGGTAATGAACGAAGCGCCTTTGGCTCCTTTAATAATCATAAAATAGGTGATAACCGCAAAAGCTAAACCACCATAAATTGATCCAATGTATTTAAACGTTTTTTCATACCTGAACGAAAAAATTAGTCTTGTAATCCATTGGATAAAAGCACCTACGGTAAAGGCAATAAATACCGAAATGAGTATCCCCGAGATGATGGCCAAAGCTTTTTCGGAGTTGATGTAATTGCCTAAACTAAGGCCGGCAGCTTCCGAAGTGCCCAATTTTACCATTGCAACAGCTACCGCCGAGCCCAACAGCTCGAATACTATCGAAACAGTTGTTGATGTAGGCATTCGTAAACTATTGAATGTGTCGAGCAAAATAACATCGGTTATCATTACAGCCAGAAAAATGACTATAATCTCGGAGAAAACAAACATGTGGGGGTTAAAAATCCCGCTTCGGGCAACCTCCATCATACCACTCGAAAAGGTTGCGCCAAATAGAACACCAAGGCTGGCAACCCCAAATATTAACCATTTTGGAGCTGCTTTGGCTCCAATTGCCGAACTTAAAAAGTTAACAGCATCGTTTGCCACGCCTACAACCAAATCGGATATAGCCAAAGCAAACAAAACGACTACCAGAATAATATAAATCTCACTCATCAGATAAATATCTTTAATTTATTGTGTAATTGATTGATATTTTTTCTCAAAATTTCATGTTGCGAAAATACGAGCAATATTTCCTTTTAACATTTAGGCTCCTTTAATAAAATGTTAATTAAAGGTAAACTTATCAGATTGCTGATTTTGAATGATTTTTCTATTAATTTTGCACCATATTTTAAAATGATAAGTAATGAAGAGTTTGCGCCCGCAACTTTTTGCAATGTGGCTGGCCTTGTCGGTTGCAAGCATTGTAACAATAGTGGTTTTTATTTTGTCAATAATATCGAGTAATTCGCTTTGGCATTACCTGGTAATATTTTTTACAACCTTGTTGGTAACCTTTTTTGTGTCGATATTCTTTTTCAGTACTGTAATCGAAAACCGCTTAAAACCAATATTCAAGATTATTCGCGATGTGCCTGTTAAAGAGAAGAAAAAGGCACGAGAAATAAGCGGAAGTCCAATCAATTTCGATGTAAACGCCGAAGTGTCGAAATGGGCAAACACCAAACAGGAAGAAATAAAGCGACTTAAAGATCTTGAACGGTATCGCAAAGAGTTTGTAGGGAATGTTTCGCACGAGCTTAAAACGCCCATTTTCAATATTCAAGGTTATATTCTAACCCTCATTGAAGGCGGGATTGACGATCCGCGCATTAACCTGCTTTATTTGAAACGGACTGTTAAGAGTATCGATCGCATGATTTCAATTGTTGAAGATCTTGAATCGATTACTAAGCTCGAATCGGGTGAACTTACCCTGAAAATGGAACATTTTAACATGGTTAAGCTGGTTGAAGATGTTTTCGAAATTGAGCACATGATTGCCCTCGAAAGGAAGATAAAGCTCAGGTTCTCAACAAAAATTGACAAGCCAATTATGGTTTATGCCGATAAAAAGCGAATGATGGAAGTGATGAGCAATTTAGTGGTAAATGCTATAAAATACGGTAAAAAAGGCGGAACAGTCGATGTGGGCTTTTTCGATATGAACGACCAATTGATGGTTGAAGTGAAAGACAATGGCATTGGCATTGATAAAGAGCACCTTCCGCGTATTTTTGAACGCTTTTACAGGGCCGACAAACATCGCTCGCGCGAAGAAGGGGGTACAGGTTTAGGTTTGGCAATTGTTAAACACATTATTGAAGCGCACGAGCAAACAATTAACGTTAAAAGTCAAATTGATGTTGGCACAACGTTTAATTTTACGGTGCAAAAGGGAAAAAATTAATTTTTTCTTCCATTTAGTTTAATGAATAATTAACTTTTTTGCCAATAAGTAGTTATATATTAACCGACGTTTAAATTCTCAAATAATATGAGTGAAGAAAAAAGAATATTGCTGGTTGACGACGAGGTTGACATTCTGGAATTTATAAGTTACAATCTCGAAAAAGAGGGCTACAAAGTGTACACGGCACAAAATGGTAAGGATGCCATTAAAATTGCCGACAAAAAAGTACCCGATCTGATTGTACTCGATGTAATGATGCCCGAAATGGACGGTATTGTTACTTGCGAAGAACTACGGAAGAACCCTAAGCTAAGGAGTACTGTTATTGCTTTTTTAACTGCACGTGGCGAAGATTATTCGCAAATTGCAGGTTTCGAAGCCGGTGCCGACGATTATATTACCAAACCAATTAGGCCAAAGGTTCTCATTAGCAGGGTGAAAGCACTTTTAAAACGTGCCGTTAATGCCGATGAGGCTTCAGTTGAAGTTTCTAACTCAAACATAATTACCATTGGCAATATCTCAATCGACCGCGAAAGGTACATGATTACTGTTGAGGGTGAAGAAATGATTCTGCCGCGTAAGGAATTTGAGCTTTTGTCGCTTTTGGCTTCAAAGCCCGGAAAAGTTTTTACCCGCGAAGAAATATATTCATCGGTGTGGGGTGAACAGGTGATTGTTGGCGACCGTACCATTGATGTGCATATTAGAAAGTTGCGCGAAAAAATTGGCGACAAACACATTAAAACCCTTAAAGGAATTGGCTATAAGTTTGTTGATTAATCGACATTCCAATACATACAACGGGTAGAAACAATTGCTTTTTACCCGTTTTTTTTATATATTTCGGGCTCCCAAAATCAATTAATTATCGATAAATTATGAAGTGCACTAAAATAATATTTGTTGTTGTATTATTGATTGTTGCTTTTGCCTGTCGCAAAAAGCCAAGCGATCAATATGAATACTACAAACCCTATCAAAAAGATTCGGTTGCAAGCCAAACTGTCGCTCCTCAAATAACCGATTCGCTTAAGGAAGCAACCGTTGTTGAAACCGAAGTTCAAATTAAACCTGTTGATTTAAATCACCGTTTCTTTATTGTGTTGGCAAGTTATTCGGTTGAAGATTTTGCCCGTGCAGCCAAAACCGATTTAGAAAAGCAAGGTTATCAACCTGCTATTTTTATGGTAAACGATGATGGATGGCACAAGCTGGCCATCGAATCGTACAACAATTTCGATGAAGCTCAAAAAGCACTACTGCAAATCAGAAAAAAAGAAGGCATGTTTGCCAATGCCGTTATTGTTCAGAAGTAGTACACTGTTGCAAAAATCACTGCGAAACCTGCCAAAAAACCTGCGTAAACTTGTGCCGGAAGGTGTTTGTTTAAATAGATTCTCGATGTGCCCAACAAGCCCGAAATGGCAATGCTTGCAATAATAAATGGTAAAAAGCTGGTGCCAAAACGTAGTGTTACCGAAATTATTAACGCAGTTAAGCCGCCAATTGCAGCCATATGTCCCGATATTTTCCATTTAGTGGTTATTACAAAAAGAATAATCAGCAGTAAGCAGCTAGCCAACATAAAAAGCCTGAAAATTCCGGGCAGTGGCAGTTTGCCCATTAACTGAGCGCCTAAGTAAATGCTGAATGCGCTGAAAATAAATGGTAACATACGGTCGCGGTGGTGCATAAGGTTGCGACTTATGTTTTTGGTGGCTGCCATTAATAATACAAAAGTGGCAGGTAAAACAAATGTCGAAATTATTACAATTCCTAAAAATATATTGGTGAGCCGTTGGGTATAAAGTTCGTAGCCGGGCAGGCTGAAGTAAATAAGCGCTGCGCCGTATGTAGGGATAGCAAACGGGTGGAATATAATAGATAATGCTTGTGCAAGTGTTTTGGCAATTTTTTCTAACATGCTGGTTGTATTTAAAGCTCTTTTCGTAAACGAGCAACTTGTATGTTCAGTTGTTCGCGGTATTTTGCAACTGTTCGCCGGGCAATCGGAAACCCTTTCTCTTTAAGAATAAGTGCAAGCCTTTCGTCGGTTACAGGTTTGCGTTTGTCTTCGGCATCAATTGTGTCTTGTAGTATTTTTTTGATTTTGCGTGTCGAAACTTCTTCGCCCGATTCGTCTTGCATGCTTTCGCTAAAGAAGAATTTTAACGGATAGATGCCAAAATGTGTTTGTATGTATTTACTGTTCGAAACGCGCGAAATGGTTGAGATATCGAGGCCGGTTATTTCGGCTATATCTTTCAATATCATTGGCTTGAGTTTGGTTTCGTCGCCATCGGTGAAATAATCTTTTTGGTATTCAATTATTGCATTCATGGTTAAGAGCAAAGTCTGGTGTCGTTGTTTAATGGCATCGATAAACCACTTGGCCGAGTCGAGTTTCTGTTTAACGAAGCTAACTGCATCTTTTTGCTCTTTGGAGTGGTTGTTCTTCTTTTCGCTATAAGCCCTAAGCATATTGGCATAATGGGCACTAACCCTCAAGTCGGGTACGTTGCCACGTGTAAGGTTTACCTGCATTTGGCCTTCGTTAATTTCGAGCAGAAAATCGGGCATAATGGCCTGGTTGGCCTTGTTGAGCGGGTTGCTGTAAGAGCCGCCGGGTTTTGGGTTCAGGTGTACTACTTCTTCGATAACGTCGCGCAATTCCTCTTCGTCGATATCGAGGCGTTGCATAATTTTATCGTAGTGTTTTTTCGAAAACTCATCAAAGAACTCGTCAATAACTCGTGTCGCATTCCCAACAACTTCGGTTTGGTATTCTTTTCGTTTGAGTTGAATGAGTAAACACTCACGTAAATCGCGTGCTCCAATGCCGGGTGGATCAAGTTCCTGAACCACTGCCAGCATTTTGTGCATTTGTTCGTCGCTAACATCAATATTCATCGAAAAAGCAAGGTCATCAACCATGGCTTCAACTTCGCGGCGCAGGTAGCCGTCTTCGTCGATGTTACCAATTATGTATTCGGCTAAAATCTGATCTTGTTCATTTAAATCAACCAAGCCGAGTTGTTCCGAAAGGTATTCGTGAAATGTTGTGCCTATGCTAAAGGGAATGTCTTCTTTTTTATCGTCTTTCGAATAATTGTTTGCACGGTATTTATACGATGGCTCATCGCTGAGGTATTCTTCAATCGAAATGTCTTTCTCTGTTTCGTTGTTGTCGGCGCTTCGTTCTTCTTGGGGGTCGCCTTCGCGGTGGTTGTCGTCAACCTCGAGTACTGGATTTTCTTCGAGCTCACGCTTAATGCGTTGTTCGAGCTGAAGCGCAGGCAATTCGAGCAACTTGATCATTTGTATCTGTTGCGGCGAAAGCTTTTGTAGCAACTTTTGCTGTAGTGTCAGTTTTTGTCCGGCCATTATGCTGTTCTAAATTTGGGCTAAATTTATAAAAAATGAACAACATAAATGTCTGAAAGCTCATTTGAACGTTTATTTTAAAAATGCTTTACTGCCCAAAAATGGTCGTTCGCTAAAAATAATGTGCCGTTTGCTCATTTTATTTTTTTTTGAATTTGAACTGCTGTAATTTCATTCAAAAATTGAAAATTAAATTGTTATGAACTTAATGCTTACCAATTTGGATGACGACATGGCAAAAAGTAAGAATACCTACCTGTTGATTTCTAAAATCATTTTAGCACTGGTGCTGTTTGGTGCAGCCGCTTTAATACTTATTCTTTTCGAGAAAACAGCCAGCATGAATATCTACCTGGTTTATACTGCCGTTGGTTTAATTTTAGGCCTTGGGGTTGTTCAGCTTATAAACGCTTTTGGAAGAAAGTTCAATTAGTGTACAAATGAACATCGTTCACTTTGTTTGATTTCCTATTTGCTGTTATACAACATTTTTGAAGCTTGTGTAAAAAATACACAAACTTTGTATTATTTTTGACATTTAAAGTAATAACTATAGATGTAACGAGGCCATTTTGAATTGTATTTACATGGTAAATGAAACAATTCTCCCCCTTCGGCTATGGTTCATCAATGTAGTTTTGCCGTTATTATTGTTGAAAGTAACTTTAAAACAACCATAAATAATAAATCAAACTCATGAACAGTTTAAACCACAAACTCTCCTTAAAAGAGAAAATCAGTTACGGTTTTGGCGATTTGGCTTCGGTGCTATACTGGCAAACCTTCATGCTGTATTTTACGTATTTCTACACCGACGTGTTTTTAATCCCTGCATCGGTTGCTGCCACCATGTTTCTCGTAAGCCGATTATGGGACGGTGTTAACGACCCTCTGATGGGCATTTTGGCCGACCGTACCAAATCGCGATGGGGCAAGTTTCGCCCTTATTTGCTTTGGCTTTGCGTACCTTTTGCCATAGCAGGTGTGCTTACTTTTACCACACCCGACTTTGGCATGACAGGTAAAATAATATGGGCCTATGCTACCTTTATTCTTATTATGATGCTTTATACGGCTATTAATATTCCTTATACAGCTTTAATGGGGGTTATTTCGCCAAGCTCAATCGAACGTACTTCGGTTTCGTCAATCAAATTCCTTTTTGCTTTCGCGGCAGGTATTATTGTTTCGGCTACCTTGTTGCCAATGGCTCAGTACTTGGGCGGCGGGAACGATCAAAAAGGTTGGCAGCTTTCGTTTGTGGTATATGGTATTGCTGCAATAATATTCTTCTTAATTGCTTTTAAAGGAACCCGTGAAAGGGTGCTCCCGCCAAAAAGTCAAATACCAAACTTGAAACAAGATTTAAAAGAGCTGGTAACCAATAAGCCTTGGCTGATTTTGTTGGCAACTACCATTACTTTTATCTTATTTGTTGCTGTGAAAGGCAGCGTTACCGTTCACTATTTTAAATATGTAATTGGTGTTCAGGATTTGAAATTACCATTTTTAGGTGCTAAAACATACGACTTTATAACACTTGCGTCGGCATTTAATACCGTTGGACAAATTGCTTCACTACTGGGTGTTTTAGCTGTTACTTACATAGCAAAAATGTTGGGTAAGAAAAAAACATTCTTGTTGTATTTTATTATTGCCATTTTTAGTACCGGTATTTTGTACTTCCTGACAGCCAAACAGCTGGGTTTGATTTTCTTTTTCCAAATTATTGGTTCCTTCACCGGTGGCCCCTTAAGCGTTTTGTTGTGGGCCATGTATGCCGATACTGCCGACTATGCCGAGTGGAAAAAAGGACG
>JAFGAF010000060.1 GCA_016933815.1 Prolixibacteraceae bacterium | reverse complement strand
TACAATGCCGGAAACGATCAGTTGGAAGGTTCGGCAGTGTACAGCATCGATATTACCTGGGGGGCAAGCGTTGCCAATGCAACAAACTTTTATGTTTTTATTGAGGTCGACGACGATGTTACCAACTGTACCAACCTGATGGGATTGCATGTGCAAATAGCTGCCGATTTTAATGTTGTAGCCTACAACGTAACCGGCTCGGCTACTCCTGCCACTGCCGATCCTTCGTCGCCAACTACCGATGTGTTGGCTGCCGATTGTCCAAGTGTTGTGAACCCGATTTGGAGCGAAGCAACATCGGGGCATACCGACATAGGCGACTATCAGGTGGTTTTTCGTGTAAACCGCGAGTTCTCAATTCAGGAATGGCAGTTTGAATATCAGCTCAGCGAGCAGTCGGCCAAGCCATTCAATGTTGAGGCAATTAGTATGGTTGACGAAGGCGGAACAACGGTGTATTCGGGTACCGATCTTAGCAATGTAGTTGCTGTTGATGGCGATGAAAACTATGTATTGGTGTATGTAACCATTACCAACCAGCAGGGTGCATCGCTCAATATCGACTTTAACCTGGTTACAGCTAACGGCAATACACGCGATGTGGGTAATAATCCCGACAGTAATACAAGTGATAATTTAGCAAGTTTCGAAATACAAGCCATGCCGGCAATTACCGGTTTTGGAGGTTTATAATATGATGTGCGCTTTGTAAGGTGTTGATTGGATGAGTGGGGTTCTTAATAAACTGATAACTACAGCTTTATTTTTTGCTGTAGCAGTCATGAATATGGCTGCTCAGAACCCTGTTGCCGTTAACGCAGGTACAACAAGCCAGTACCATATCGATAAGCAGCCCGAAATAGCTGCTTACAATTGGGCCGTTTATACCAACCCCGAACTCAGTTCACCTGCCGCCCCTGCCGATGTTGCACTTACAACATTGGGCGTTGGCCGCGAAAATGAGATTGAGGTGTTGTGGATTACTGCCGGAACTTATTATTTGTCAATTTCGGTTACCGGAACCGACGGCTGCGACAATACCCTGGCCTTCCCTTTTCAGGTTTTAAACGATGGGTCGCCAATAGCAATAAACGATTTTATAACAACAAATATTGGTCAGCCGCTTACTGTTGAGCCGCTTGTGAACGATATTTTTTCGGGCGAAGTGGTTTTGTCAATTGTAACGGGTGCAAGCAATGGTAACCTGCAACAAAACCCCGATGGTACATTGTTTTATAGTCCGTTTGAGAACTTTGCAGGTTCCGACAGTATTGTTTATGCCATTTCGAATGCCTACGGATCAGATACTGCAATTGTTTATGTTACAGTTAACCCTGTTGTAGTACTCAATACAAATGCATATTGTAATGGCGATGTAGCTCAT
>JAFGAF010000453.1 GCA_016933815.1 Prolixibacteraceae bacterium | reverse complement strand
TGTTGAAAATCGTTTACACACTCAAACACCAAATCGTTTACATCCTTAAAATAATTGTACAATGTGGTGTACGAATAACCCGCTCTGTCGGCAATGTTGCGTACACTAATGGCCTTTATTCCTTCACTTTTCAGAATATCTTTGGCAGCTTGAACGAAATATCCTTTCATTCTTTCTTCCTGAATTTGTTTGTTTTTCATTTTGCTATTTTTTTAAAGAAGCTTGTTATGTCTTTCTCAGAATTACATTAAAATTAACACTGCAAATATAAATAACAGTGTTAATATCAGCAATAGGTGTTTAATTTATTTTTCACAAAAAAAAACCGATTAGCACTTAACACAAAACATTTCGCACACAGTTGCTTTGTTAAAAAGAGCTTATTTTGATAAAAAATCAGTAATTAAATTGATAAACAATGATGGTTAAGAGGATTTATTTGTATTTGGCTTTATGCCTGTTGGTTATGTCGTGCAGCAACAGCGGCAAACTAAGTGTTGAATCGCCCGATAAAAATGTTAAGGTGAGTTTTGAATTACCAGATAACCGGCCGGTTTACAGCGTTGGATTTAAAGGAAAGGAAGTAATTTTACCTTCGGCGATGGGCTTCACGCTAAAAGACAAAGAAGCATTAAGTGGAAATTTTAGCATTGCAGGTAGTCAAACTTCTTCGGTTGATGAAACATGGGAACAGGTTTGGGGCGAAAAACAGTTTATAAGAAACAATTACAACGAATTAAAAATCGATTTGGTAAGGAACGGTGATGACAAACAGCAAATGAGCATTGTTTTCA
Organism: Prolixibacteraceae bacterium; assembly: GCA_016933815.1. Classification (GTDB taxonomy): domain Bacteria; phylum Bacteroidota; class Bacteroidia; order Bacteroidales; family Prolixibacteraceae; genus Roseimarinus. Next base: position 5,308 of record JAFGAF010000453.1, on the reverse strand, counting down.
GGGTGTTTAACGATGGGGTAGCCTTTCGTTACATTGTTCCCGAGCAAAGTGCTTTGGATGAGTTTGTGATTATGGACGAGCTTTCGGAGTTTAACATGGCAGGCGATCACAATGCTTGGTGGATTCCTGCATACGACGATCAACGTTACGAAAACCTATACAGCAATACGCCCATTAGCCAAATGGACACAGTTCATACTCCTGTAACTTTCGAAACAGCCGATGGTTTGTACCTTTCGATACACGAAGCAGCTTTGGTCGATTTTGCCAGCATGACCATTGCGCCCCGTGCCAACAACCAACTAAAAGCCGATTTGGTGCCTTGGGCCGATGGCGACAGGGTTAAAACAAAAGCTCCCATGCAAAGTCCCTGGCGAACAATTTCAATTGCCGAAAAACCGGGCGATCTGATTACCAACTATATGGTGCTAAACCTGAATGAACCTAATCAGCTCGACGACTTGTCGTACATTAAGCCATCGAAATATATTGGTATTTGGTGGGGCATGCACATTGGCAAATATACTTTTTGGGAAAGTCCGAATTTGGGTGCAACAACCGAGAATTCAAAGATGTACATCGATTTTGCTTCGAAACACGGCATACCGCTTTTGCTTATCGAAGGCTGGAACAAAGGCTGGACACCTGCATGGTACGAAAACCGCATGCACGAATTCAGTTTCACTCAAAGTGTCGATAATTTTGACCTGAAAGAAGTGGTTGAGTATGGAAACCAAAAAGGAGTTAAGTTAATTGGCTATCACGAAACAGGCTCAAATTTAGTAAGTTATCTCGATCAGATAGACGCCGGTTTTGCATTGTACCGCGATATGGGCATCCACGATATAAAAATTGGTCAGGTAGGTTCAAGGTTGAACATGAAAGAATGGCACCATGGCCAGTTTGGCGTTAACTATTATCGTTACGTGTTGAAAAAAGCAGCCGAATACAAACTGGCCGTTAATTTTCACGAACCAATTAAAGATACAGGTGAGCGCCGTACCTACCCAAATATGATGACCCGCGAAGGCGCACGTGGTATGGAATACGATGCATGGAGCGAGGGTAACCCGCCAAGCCATTTGGCCATTTTGCCTTTTACTCGGTTGCTTTCGGGGCCGATGGATTTTACACCCGGAACTTTCGATATTTTGATTGAGCAAGGTTACGGCCGCAGGGTGCATACAACTGTTGCCAAACAATTGGCTACATACGTGGTGGTGCTTTCGCCAACTCAAATGATGTCGGATTTGCCCGAATATTACGAAGGAAATCCTGCCTTTCAGTTTTTGTTGGATGTGCCTGTTGATTGGTTCGATACGCAAGTGTTGAATGCCGAAATTGGTGAATATGTAACTATGGTGCGCCGCGATAAACACAGCGATGATTGGTATTTGGGAAGCCTTACCAATGAAAAAGCGCGTGATTTTGAAGTGACACTTTCGTTTCTTGAAGAAGGGCGTAAGTACCTGGCGCAGATATATGCCGATGGCGATAATGCCGATCTGGAAGCAAATCCGACTGAGGTTAAAATTTCTGAAATTGAAGTTGACAAAAATACCGTTCTGCCCATAAAATTGGTTGGCGGAGGCGGACAGGCCATAAGGTTTAAAGCTTTATAATCAGCCGGTTTATTGCAGTTTTGTAGATACAAAAAAGGCCGTGGATTTAACTCCATCGGCCTTTTTCTAATTTTGCTATCGTAAAAATATGAATTGAAAAATCCAATTAGCGGTTGAACAACATTTCGCGGTATTTTGGCAATGGCCACAATTCATCGTCGATAATCAATTCGAGCTTATCGATGTGGTAGCGAATTTTACCAATGTACGGGCGAACGGTTTTGTCGTAAGCAAAAGCAAGTTCAACGGTATCTTCAATTTGATTGGCCACTTTACGGGCTTCAACCATTTCGTTAACCATGTTTTTGATTGCAGTAACGTGTTCCGAAATTTCTCTGATGAGTTCCAAACGGTTTCCTGCAAGGGTTTTGTATTCGTCGCCAAATACTTCTTTTAAACCTTTAACGTTCTCAACCAAAACACTTTGGTATTTAACAGCAGTCGGAACAATATGGTTTATCGACATGTCGCCAAGTACACGTGCTTCGATCTGAATTTTCTTCATGTACTTTTCGTACTCAACTTCAACACGCCCTTCGAGTTCTTTCACATCAAAAATACCTACTTTCGAGAAAAGTGCTTTTGAACTTTCGCTCAGGTAGCCTTGTAGTGATTGAGGTACGCAGGTGATATTGGTCAAACCACGTTTTTCAGCTTCTTTTACCCATTCTTCGCTGTAGCCGTTACCATCGAAACGGATGGGTTTGCAAATGCCAATGTATTTTTTCAATACCTGAAAGATTGCTTCATCTTTCTTAACTCCTTTATCGATGAGCGCATCAACCTCGGTTTTAAACTCGGTTAATTGATCGGCAACAGCTGTGTTAAGTGCAATCATGGCTGAAGCACAGTTGGCCGATGAACCTACGGCACGGAATTCAAAACGGTTTCCGGTAAAGGCAAATGGCGATGTGCGGTTACGGTCGGTATTGTCGAGTAAAATCTCGGGAATACGCCCGATGTTCAGTTTTAACGAAGTTTTTTCCTCGGGAGTCATTTTCTTGTCCGAAACGTTTTGTTCGATTAAATCGAGCATTTTATTTACTTCGGTGCCCAAAAATGCCGATACAATTGCAGGAGGAGCTTCGTGTCCGCCCAAGCGGTGCGAGTTCGATGCGGTAAGAATACTTGCGCGCAGTAAATCCTGATGTTTGTAAACAGCCATAATGGTATTCACCACAAAGGTGAGGAATTGCATGTTGCTTTTTGGGTTTTTGCCCGGCGAATACAATACAACCCCTGTGTTTGTCGATAAGGACCAGTTGTTGTGTTTTCCCGATCCGTTAATGCCGGCAAATGGTTTCTCGTGTAACAAAACACGGAATCCGTGATGACGTGCAACCCTGTTGAGCACATCCATAATAAGTTGGTTGTGGTCGTTGGCGAGGTTACATTCTTCGTAAATAGGAGCCAGCTCAAATTGGTTGGGAGCTACCTCGTTGTGGCGAGTTTTACAAGGAATCCCGAGTTTGTAAGCTTCGTTCTCAACGTCGATCATAAAATTGGTAACCCTTTCAGGAATAGAACCAAAATAATGGTCGCTCAATTGTTGGTCTTTCGATGATGAATGGCCCATTAACGTGCGGCCGGTTAACGAAAGGTCAGGACGAGCTTGGTACAATGCTTCGTCAACCAAAAAGTATTCTTGTTCCCAACCCAGGTTGGCATAAACTTTAGTAACGTTTTTGTCGAAATACTGGCAAACACCTACGGCTGCTTTGTCAACAGCATTTAAGGCTTTTAACAAAGGCGCTTTGTAGTCGAGTGCTTCGCCGGTGTACGATATAAATATGGTAGGAATACAAAGTGTAGTTCCAATAATAAATGCAGGCGACGAAGGATCCCAAGCGGTATAGCCCCTTGCCTCGAAAGTTTGACGTAAGCCCCCGTTAGGGAACGAAGAAGCATCGGGTTCTTGTTGTGCAAGCAATTTACCCGAGAAAGCTTCAACAACTCCGCCCATTTCGCTATGGTCAATAAAGGCATCGTGTTTTTCGGCTGTTCCGTCGGTCAATGGTTGAAACCAGTGTGTGTAGTGTGTTGCGCCGTTTTCCAAAGCCCAAGCTTTCATGCCCGTTGCAATGCCATCGGCTACTTTACGGTCAATGGTGGTGCCATTGTCAATTGCATCGATTACTGCGTTGTATGCATCTCTCGATAAGTACTTCTTCATTTTTTTACGGTCGAATACATTGCAAGCGTAAAAGTCGGATGTTAAATCGGCTTCCCTTTTTACTTCAACCGGTTTCCTTTCCAATAATTTTTGAAAAGCTGCCAAACGAAAACTAGCCATAATTTTAAATTTTAAAGTTCGTGAATCAATATTTCCTAATTTCTGATTATTTATATCAAAGTGTCAGTGTAAACTGCAAATAAATTTCTAAAATCTGCTTTAGCACTTAAATATGTTACAAAAATATATTTTCATCGGAATGGAGCATCATGCTTTGAATGTTTTTTTTCAAAAAATTGCCAAAAAATTCATTTTTTTAACAAATAGTTCACAAAAACATTAAAATTTCAGCACAAAGTCTAAAAAATTGGGTATTATTTGTTCCGATTTGCCTTCTAATTTCATTTTATACCGCTTTCGCGATGGGGGGGTGCCTTCGTTTTCTTCAATGTAGGCTTTCATTATTTGCCAATTGAATTCGGGATGAAACTGTACACCGTAAATTTTTCCTGCCCTGAATGCTTCAATACGGTTGTTTTGTTCATCGATGGCCAAAAGTTCAGCATTTAATGGTAGTTCGCTAACCGAATACTCATGCGATTTGTAAGCTTCGAGCCTTTTGCCAATATTTTTAAATAAGCTATCTGATTGTCCTTCATCGGTTATCGAAATGTTGCCAATGCCAGTATGGCCGCCCCATTTGTCTTGTTCAACTTTTCCGCCCAGCGCTTCGGCTATAACTTGATGCCCAAAACAAATGCCCAAAACGGGTATGTTGCTGTAAAATGCTGTTACTATCCAGTCTTTTAGCGATTTAAGCCATTCGTGTTTTTGATTTACATTGTAATGTGAACCGGTAATTATTGCGCCGATGTACTCGCTAGGGTGTCTTAGTTGGTCACCATTGGGCAAGTTGAATACTTTAAAAACCCTGTCGGGAAGGTTCGATCGTTTAATAATCCAATCTTCAAAATCGGCATTTTCTTTTTTTATGTTTTTAAAAGTAGTGCCACATTTAATGATGAGTATATTCTTCATAAAAACCTATTTTTTTCGATTAACCCCTAATTTGGATGGGGTTTGTTCCGCAAAACTACATAAAAAATTGTTTACGTGTAAAAAAATAGGGTGTTTTCTTAGTTTTTGAATAAATAAATTAAAACAGCCCCATAAAATGAGGGGCGTTTGTGTTTTTTGTTTGAAAACATTCAAGATTCACCATCAAAAAATAGTATATCATTACGAAGTTGTACTGGATTTTTAATCGAACTCAGGTTAATAAACATTGCGTAGGCTTAACTAAGCATACTTTGGGAAAAGCAAGTTCTTGAGAAGAGTATCTATATTGAGCGTAAAATTAAATGGTTATTCAGTTTTTTAATTCCCATTCAAACCCATCTTTTTTGTCTTTTATTTCAAAGCCAAGAGCAGTTAGTTCGTTCCTTATTTTATCCGATGTTGCCCAATCTTTGTTGGTCTTTGCATCGAGCCGCAGGTTCAGCAACATATCAAC
>JAFGAF010000452.1 GCA_016933815.1 Prolixibacteraceae bacterium | reverse complement strand
GTAGGTGGTGGTTTTATTGGCCTCGAAATGGTGGAAGCCCTTGTGAAACGTGGCCTCAACGTGAGTGTGGTAGAGATGATGCCGCACGTAATGGCCATTATGGAAGCCGAAACTGCCGGATTTATCGAAACCGAGTTGCTGTCGTACGGCGTGAACATTCACACCAACGCGGGCGTAACCGAAATTGGCAGCAAAACCGTGAAACTCGACAACGGCAAAGTGCTCGATGCCGACATGGTGCTGCTGTCCATCGGCGTTCGCCCAACCCTTCAATTGGCACAAGAAACCGGATTGGAAATTGGCGAAGCTGGCGGATTGCTGGTGAATGCCCAACTGCAAACGTCCGACCCCGATATTTTTGCTGCCGGCGACATGGTGGAAATAGAACACCGGGTAAATGGCAAAAAAGTTCGCATTCCGCTGGCCGGACCAGCCAACCGTCAGGGGCGTATTGCAGCCGAAAATGCACTGGGCGGAAAGCACACCTACAAAGGTTCCATCGGAACATCGGTAGTACGCGTGTTCGAAGCGGTAGCCGGAACAACCGGACTTTCATTGAAACAAGCTCGTGCTTTGGGGCTTGACGCCGATGCGGTGGTGGTACACAAAGAACACCACACATCGTATTACCCCGGTGCCGAAAACGTAACCGTGCAATTGGTGTACGATCGCAACACAGGCGTGGTTTTAGGCGGACAAACCGCTGGTTACAAAGGTGCCGACAAACGTCTCGACGTTATTGCAACAGCTGTAGCTTCAAAATTAACCGTAAGCGACTTGGCCGATATAGACTTTGCCTACTCGCCCCCAATTGGTACAGCCAACGACGCCATGAACATGGCCGCCTATGCTGCCGAGAACCGCATGTCGGGCTTTAGTCCATCGGTTTCGGTTTCGGAACTCGATGCACTCATCGAAAACAAAAATCCTGTTTTTATTGATGTGCGAGATATTTTTGCTTTCGAAAAAAGCCATGTAAAAGGAGCAGTTCATCTTCCCTTGGAAATATTACACGAACAATTAAGTTCAATCCCACAAAACCGCTTGCTGGTAGTTTATGACGAAACCGGAAAGAAAGGCCACCAAGCTTTGCGCACGTTGGTTGGAGCAGGTTTTTCGCAAGTAGTGAACATTTCGGGAGGCCACACTTCGTTGCAACGCCAAGCCAGAACAATAGGGTTTAAAAACCTGAGAATAAACTTGCTACCTGTTGACGAAAAAACAATTGAAGAAACAAGTGACAACAACAACGAACAAACGACCAACAAAAAACAAACCGACAAAAATTCAACGGTAATTGTTGATGTGCGCACCCCCGAAGAATTTCGTTCAGGAGCTGTACCGGGCGCAATAAACATTTCGCTCGACGAACTGATGTACCGATTTGAAGAACTGGGCAACAACCCATCACGCGAAATCATTGTGTACTGTGCAACCGGTGCGCGTTCAGCTTATGCACAACAAATGCTAATGCAAGTAGGTTTTATGAATGTGAAAAATGGTGGTGGCATAACCCAAATGATGGCATACGTACGTTCAAAAAAACAAAATACAGAAAGTAAACCATCAAATGCGCCCATTGTTATTGATGTTCGTACCCCCGAAGAATTCAGAACAGGGGCATTCCCCGATGCAATTAATATTCCGCTCGACGAGCTGCAACACAGGCTCAACGAGCTGGGAGCTCCCGAACGCGAAATAACACTTTATTGTGCAACGGGAGCCCGCTCGGCATACGGACAACGCATGTTGCACCAAATGGGCTTTACAAATGTTAAAAATGGCGGTGGAATTATGCAAATGATGATGCGTCGTTAATAACACATTACAAACTTTGTTGAATAAGGGATGACGATAAAAAGTCTCCCTTTTTTTGTTAAAACAAAAGGCCGCTCTTTTTGGAACGACCTTTAAATTTAGTTTTTAAAACTGCTTATTTTGCGTAACTCACTGCACGTGTTTCGCGAATTACAGTAATTTTCACCTGTCCAGGATAAGTCATCTCATCCTGTATTTTTTTGGCTATATCGTACGAAAGCTGTTCCGATTCGGCATCCGAAATTTTGTCGCTTCCAACAATAACACGCAATTCGCGGCCAGCCTGAATGGCATACGTTTTTGTTACACCATTGTACGAAAGAGCTAACTTTTCGAGTTCGTTCAAACGCTTTATGTACGACTCAACAGCTTCGCGGCGAGCACCCGGACGAGCACCCGAAATGGCATCGCAAACCTGAACAATAGGAGCCAAAAGGGTTTGCATTTCAACTTCCTCGTGGTGCGAACCAATTGCGTTACAAATATCCGGTTTCTCTTTATATTTTTCGGCCAGTTTCATACCCAACACTGCGTGTGGTAATTCCGGTTCATCGTCGGGCACTTTACCAATATCGTGCAACAAACCGGCACGTTTTGCTTTTTTGGCATTCAAACCCAACTCCGATGCCATAATAGCACAAAGGTTAGCTGTTTCGCGCGAGTGTTGCAACAGGTTTTGACCGTATGACGAGCGGTATTTCATTTTTCCAACCAGCCTTACCAACTCGGGATGCATTCCGTGAATACCCAAATCGATACAAGTACGTTTTCCGGTTTCGATAATTTCTTCTTCAATTTGCTTGCTTACTTTATTTACCACCTCTTCGATACGTGCAGGGTGTATGCGCCCATCGGTAACCAATTGGTGCAGAGCAAGCCTGGCAATTTCGCGGCGCACCGGGTCGAAAGCTGAAAGCACAATAGCTTCGGGTGTATCGTCAACAATAATTTCAACACCTGTTGCCGCTTCGAGTGCCCTTATGTTGCGGCCTTCGCGACCAATAATACGGCCTTTAATTTCATCGTTTTCGATATTGAAAATTGTAACAGCATTTTCGATAGCTGTTTCGGAAGCTACACGCTGAATAGATTTTACAATTATTTTTTTGGCTTCCTTATTGGCGTTAAGTTTGGCCTCGTCCATTATTTCCTGAATGTACGACATGGCCTCCGATTTCGCTTCGTTTTTTAACGACTCAACCAACTGTGCTTTAGCATCTTCAGCTGACAACCCCGAAATGGTTTCCAATTGTTCAACCTGTTGACGGTGCATTTTTTCGAGTTCTTCGCTTTTTTCCTCTACCATTTGCAACTGACCGGTAAGGTTTTCACGAATTACATCGAGCTCTTTCTTTTCAATTTCGAAGTTTTTAATTTTCCTGTCGTATTCATCTTTACGCTGCATAAAAGCAGTTTCTTTTTGTTTTATACGCGTTTCAACAACAGCCAGTTTGCTGTTTTTATCATTAATAAACTTTTCGTGCTCTGACTTTAACTGCAAGAATTTCTCCTTGGCTTGCAGCATTTTGTCTTTCTTAATTACTTCGGCCTCGGTTTCGGCCTCTTTAACTATTCGGCTTTTCTTGTTTCTCAACGATCGGTCCCAAAGAAAATAAGAGATTGGGAATCCGAGCAAAAAAGCCCCTATTATTAATATATATGTCCAAACCATTATTTAAAATTTAGTATTTAGTTTTAAAAAAAAAACCGCATACCATATAATAAGCATCAACAAAGGTGCTCATTACTGATGTGCGGCGATATCTGTATTTTTATGTATTAGAACTTCAAATATTTCCCAGGTATTTCTCCACTTCGGAATTAATCTGCTCTATTTGTCTGATAAACGGATCAACATCCTGATTTTCGGACAACTCGAGCATTTTAATCACAAATTGCAAGGCCGTCATGGCCAAAAAATCGTGATTGTCTTTACCTGTATAAGCTTTCCGGTATTGTAAAACACGCTCGTTCAATATTTTTGCAGCTTTACGTATCTTTTCTTCGTCACCCCTGTCAATTGTCATTGGGTAACGCCTTTCAGCTATCATTATATTTATTGCCAACTTATCATCCATTTCGACGCTTTTACTGGTTTAAAAGGGCAATACATTTATCAACTTCGCGAATAATTGTGTTGATTTTTTGCTTTGCCGCCTGATTTTCAGGATCGCCACCGGCCAAAGCCTTCGCCACTTTCAAATTTTCATATCGTCTGCTTAATGACTCATATTCAACCTTAAACGACTCAAATTGTATTTCAAGACCCTTGTATTCGTCCTTGGTTCTTTCCAACTCGAATTTTGTTTTCTCCAGGTTGTCGATTAAACGCCTGATGTTGTATTTTAGTTCATTAATCAGGAGCTGATCTTTATCCGTCATAGCACGATGATTTCAATACAAAAATAACATTTTTACCAAATTGTAAAAACAAGTTTGTCATTTTGCGATTGTATATGGCACAATAAATGTTATTTTCGCATTTATTCGTTTGAAACAAAGGCTATGAAGCACGTAATAATATTTATTTTTTTTGTTGTGGCAGGAGCTAATTTGCATGCTCAATACCCTCCAATGTCGTCGCCGGTAAATATTCCCATAATTTTGAACGGCAATTTTGGCGAAATAAGAGCTAATCACTTTCATTCGGGAATCGACATCAAAACAAACGGCGAAATTGGTTTACCGGTTTTCAGTGTTGACGATGGCTATATTTCACGCATTTCGGTTTCTCCTGTCGGCTATGGAAATGCCCTTTACATCGATCATCCATCGGGTTACACTTCGGTATATGGACACTTAGATTGTTTTTCGGATACGATAGCACAATGGGTAAAATCGCAGCAATACAAAGAAAAAAGCTTTCAGGTAAATCTTTTTCCCGAGAAAAACCAATTCAGTGTAAATAAAGGTCAAGAAATTGGGAAGTCGGGAAATTCGGGAAGCTCGGCCGGCCCTCACCTTCATTTCGAAATACGAAAAACAACACAGGAAAAACCGGTCAATCCTCTTTTTTTTGATTTCGAAATTGGCGACACAACAAAACCTGCAGTTGAAAACCTTTATGTTTATCCGTTGTCGGACAGTAGCCATGTTATGAGCAAAACCGAAAAACAACGCTACCCCCTTGTTTTTTATGGCGGAAGTTACCGTTTAAAAGGCATTCAATCGTTAGATGTTTGGGGTAAAATTGGATTTGGCATCGATGCCATTGATTATTTCGATAACAATTGGAGCAAATGTGGTATTTATCAAATGGAATATTGGGTCGATAACCAACTGATCAATTCTTTCGAAGTTGACGAATTAGATTTTAACTTATCGCGTTACATCAACAGCCATATTGACTACGAAGTTTTTAAACAAAACAACAAAGGAGTACACAAAACTTATATTGAACCTGGAAATAAACTCGGTTTATACCAACAAACCTACAATGGGGGTGTTTTTGAATTCAGCAGTAAAAAGCGACACAAAGTGCAAATTATTTTCTACGATGCACATATGAATGCGTCGGAAATTGTCTTCTATGTAAACCCTACCCGGCCAATTCCGCATAATAAGAAAGAAAGTGATGCCTATTTTGATTATCATACCGATAACCGCTTCGAAACTAACGACATTAAAGTTTACCTCCCGGTTGAAGCCTTGTACACCGATCTAAATTTTGAATACAAAAAAGGCATTGCTCCCAATGGAGCTTTTTCGTCGTTGCACAGGATACATTACCCTACTACACCGTTGCACTTGCCCATTGATGTAAAAATTAAAGGCGAAAATATCCCGACCGGACTCGAAGAAAAAACACTTATAGCTACGTTCGATATAAAAACAGGTGAATACACAAGCACAGGTGGCACATATAACAATGGCTGGGTAGAATCGAAAATTCGTACTTTTGGCGACATGTGCATTGTTGCCGACACAATTGCCCCTGAAATCAGACCATTAAGCATCGACAATAATAAACTAACCGAACCAAACCGTATTCGATTCAAAATTAGCGATAAGCTTTCGGGCATAAAACATTACGAAGGAACTATAGATGAGAAATGGGCACTCTTTGAATACGATGCCAAACGCGACTTACTGACCTACTATTTCGATGAGAGGATTAAAAAAGAGAAGAAACACAAAATTGAACTCTTGGTTGAAGATCACAAACAAAACTCATCAATATACACGGCAACATTCTTCTATTAAGCTTATTTTTAAAACATTTCGCACCGGATGATATTTTTTTCCATACCGAGATAAATATTCATCCCCCAAAATCGTGCTTTTGCCCCCCCATTTACAACATCGGGTATAATATTTTTGCAGTGTAAAATTAATTACAAATATTTTTCAATCTGAATTTAGTAGTTATTTGTAGATAAATTAGTTAGCACTAAAACCATTGGTTGGGCAATTGCCATTTCCAATGGTTTTTTCTTTTTTTAAAAAATGAAAAGTCTCAAACAAAAAAAAACTGCCTTAAAAATAAAGCAGTTTCTTTTTGTTTTTATGATTGCGGTTAACTACCTAATCATTTTTTCTTTAATACGAGCTTTCTTACCGGTCAATTCGCGGAAGTAGAAAATACGTTTACGACGAACTTTACCAACTTTATTCACCTCAATTTGATCAATAAAAGGAGAATTCATTGGGAATATACGTTCAACGCCAACGTTACCCGACATTTTCCTTACGGTAAAAGTTTTTGTGCTGCCCGATCCTTTGATCTGAATTACAACGCCACGGAAGTTCTGAATACGTTCTTTGTTTCCTTCCTTAATTTTGTACGAAACGGTAACAGTATCACCGGCTCCAAAATCGGGATGTTGTTTTACATCTTCGCTCAGAAATGCATTTTCAGCAATTTTAATAGCATCCATCATTTAAATTTTTAATGGTTAAACGCGCAATATTACCTTATAACTTTAATTGGCAAGAGATTACGGCTACCTTTTTAAGGCGCGGCAAAAATAGACAAATTTTTACTTTACACAAAATAAAATCACAAAAACGATTTAGATTTTATAAAGGTATTTTACCGATAAGCACTTACGATAATTTAAGAACCGTACCTCGGGCATTGTGACGGGTTAAATTATTAGCATTGGTTATTTGCACTTCGGCAACACCACTGTTAAGCGCCCTGAAAGCATTATCGAGCTTAGGAATCATACCTTCTGAAATGACCCCTTCGGTTTTATACTGCTGATATAGTGCTGAATCGATATAATGAATAACCGAATTATCATCGTCGGGATTGGAGAGTACGCCGTTTTTTTCGAAGCAATAAATTAAGTGTACCGAAAAATACTTTGCCAATGCCATGGCAAGTTCCGAAGCAATTGTATCGGCATTTGTATTAAGCAACATACCTTTACCATTATGGGTAAGTGGCGCAATTACAGGGCTCACACCTTGCTCGAGCAGCAAGCGCAACTCACTTGTATTCACATCAATTACATCGCCAACAAAGCCATAATCAATTTCCTTTACAGGGCGCTTCACCGAGCGGATAATGTCCATATCGGCACCGCAAAATCCCGAAGCATTGCAGCCTTTTGCTTGTAAACCGGCAACAATTTGTTTGTTAACCAATCCACCATATACCATGGTAACTACTTCAAGCATTTCTTTATCGGTGATTCGCCTGCCGTCGACCATTTTCGATTCAATACCCAAACGGGCAGCAATTGCCGTAGCCGAACGCCCGCCACCATGCACCAATATTTTGTTTCCCGAAATGGTACTAAAATCGTTAAGTAACTGAGCAAGCGACAGTTCTTCTTCAACAATTTTGCCACCTACTTTAACTATTGTAAGTTTATCCATAAAACTATTTTTTTCACAAAAATAATGGTTTTTCGTATGCCAGCTGTAAAAGCCTATTCAAATAACGCTGTAATTTGATCGACACTTACATTTGTAAAAGCATTACGAGTACTGGCAAACAACTCGGCCAATTTTGTTTTGCGTTCTTTTAAGTTTTGAATTTTCTCTTCGATGCTACCTTCGGTAATAAAACGGTAAACAAATACTTTTTTGTTTTGCCCTATACGATGCGCCCTGCTAATTGCCTGATTTTCGACTGCGGGGTTCCACCACGGATCGAGCATAAAAATATAATCGGCCGAGGTGAGGTTCAGCCCCACACC
>JAFGAF010000451.1 GCA_016933815.1 Prolixibacteraceae bacterium | reverse complement strand
ATATTCAAATAACCCGGATCGCTCTGATAGGCGTGTAATCCCAAAGCAGCGCCCGGACCAGCATACCAGTTAAAACCTCCATCGATATTGGAAACCCAATGGTAGATACCCACAATATTGAGCCTGTTCCAATCGCGGTTACCACCCCAACCTAAATCAATTTCAATTCGGTTGGATTCGCCGGTTGCTTGTTGATACGAGAACTCGGCACTGCCCAGGCTACCACCGCCTAAACGAGCACCAATGGCACGAGGCCTAACTTGCGCTGATAGTGTAGCTACCACAAAAGCTGTAAAAAATAGAATTGAGAAAAGTCGTTTCATTCAGGTTGTATTTATCTCCTATGCACTTATTTTTGATACACTAAGGTGCCTATGTCTTGTCCGGTTAATACTTTTTTAAGGTTACCGGGCGTATCCATATCGAAAACAATAATTGGCATTTTATTTTCCATACACATGGTAGTTGCCGTTAAATCCATAATTTTTAAGCCCCGGTCGTATATTTCGTCGTAGCTTATTTTTGTGAATTTTTTAGCATTTGGATTTTTCTCCGGATCGTCGTCGTAAATGCCATCAACACGAGTGCCTTTTAGCATAACATCGGCCTGAATTTCGATTGCTCTTAGGGCCGAAGCGGTATCGGTTGTAAAAAACGGATTGCCTGTACCGGCAGCCATAATCACCACTTCGTTTTGTTTAAGCGCCTCAACTGCTTTTTGTTTCGAATATATTTCGCCAATGGGCTCCATTCTGATGGCAGTGTAAACACGGGTTGTTATCCCTTTTTTCTCGAGTTCGGACTGGAGGGCCAGGCTGTTGATTACTGTAGCCAGCATTCCCATCTGATCGCCTTTAACACGATCGATACCCTCGGTGGTACCGCTTAAGCCCCTGAAGATATTGCCTCCGCCAATTACAATGCCTACACGAATGCCGGCATCAACCACTTCTTTTATTTGCTGAGCATAGGAGCTTAACTTCTCGCTATCAATTCCATAGCATTTCGATCCCATTAACGACTCACCCGAGAGCTTTAAAAGCACCCGTCTGTATGGAGTTATCATTTTATTTGGTTTAGAATTCAAGTGCAAAATACGGATTATTGTTTTTTGTTCAAAATTATTTCTATCTCGTCCATCACCTTATTCATCGATTCGATTGCTTTATCGAATGGTTCAGAGGTGGTCATGTCAACTCCGGCAGCTTTCAATAATTCAATCGGATAATCGGAACCTCCCGACGAAAGGAATTTCAAATAGTTTTCCAAAGCTTTTTTGTCGCCGCTCATTACCTTTTCGGCTAACGATATTGATGCTGTAAACGACGTACTGTACTGATAAACATAGAAATTGTAATAAAAATGGGGAATAAACGCCCACTCCATGCTCACATAATCATCGATGTGGCATACGCCTTTATCGTGGCCATAATAGGTTTTTATGATATCGGTGTACAAAGCCGAAAATTCATCGCCGGTAAGAGCCTGACCTTTTTCTGCAATTTCATGAATTTTTAATTCAAACTCGGCGAATTGTGTTTGGCGGAACAAAGTACCTTTAAAACTGTCGAGCCAATTCATCAACAACGAAAGCTTTACATCGTCGTTATCGACTTTATCGAGCATGTAGTTGAAAAGGAGCACTTCGTTTAATGTTGATGCCACTTCGGCTACAAATATTTGGTAACGCGATGTAGGGTAAGGCTGGTGCTTGTTCGACAAATAACTGTGCATGGTATGCCCAAGCTCGTGCACCATGGTGCTAACATCGTTGTACAAATCGGTATAATTGAGCAGAATATACGGATGACCATCGTAGAATGCGCCATTCGAATATGCGCCCGAACGTTTGCCCGGAGTTGGATAAACATCGATCCAACGCTCGTCGATAGCTTGTTTTACTACATTCACATAATCGGTTCCAAGGGGCTTCAGTGCTTCAAGTGTAATTTCAACGGCTTGGTCGTAGTTGTATTTCAAATCGACATCGGCAACAGCCGGAGCATACATATCGAGGTATTTCAACGTGTCGAGCCCCATCATGCGGCGCTTGATATCGAGGTAGCGGTGAAAGGCCGGAAGGTTTTTGTTAACATTTTCGACCAACGAGTGATACACTTCAAGCGGAATATTCTTAGGGTAAAGCGAAGCTTCGAGCGACGATTCGTAATGGCGGGCCTTTGCATAAAACATGTGGCTTTTAACGTTACCATAAAGCATTTCGCCAAAAGTAGCTTTGAACTTTGCATAATTGTCCCAATAGCTTTCAAATACCAACTGCCTGTCGGCACGATTGGGCAAAGCACGGTATTTTCCATAAGTTGCACTGTTAAGCTTAACCGTTTCGCCGGTCGAAAGTGTAAGCTCAGGCTGTGGCATTTCGGCATTCGAAAAAGTACCGAATACCGATTGAGCAGTACCCGAAACCATTCCCGACAAAGCCAAAATACGTTCTTCGCTTTCGCTTAAGGTATGTTTTTTTGTACGGAACATTTCTTCGAGTCCCATACGGTAAATCTCCAACTTAGGTTCTTCGGTTATGAAACCTTCAATTACAGCCCAATCGGCCGTCAATATTTCAGGTTCGATAAAGGCCGCCTTTGCGCCAAAATCGGAAAACATTTGTTGCAACTCTTGCTGCATACCGTTGTATTTCATTACCCGAGTATCGAGGTCGGAATGCATACTTGCATAAATAAAAAGCTTGGTAGCTTCTTTCGATATTTCCGAATTAAACTCGAGACACGCCAAAAGGTTAGCTGCACTTTGCGTAAGTGTGCCTTTGTAATTTTCAACATCGCCCAAACGTTGTGCAATTTGATCTTTAGCCGCACGCCAATCGGCATCCGATGCGTAAATATGGCTCAAATCCCATTTGTATCGATCATCAATCTGATCGCGTTCAACCTGACTGTAAGTGTTCATGGCTGCAAACATAGCAAAAACTGCCAAAACAGCCATTTTTGCATTTAGTATAAATCTATTCATTTCAAAAAATTGTGTAATTGGTAAATACTGGATAAATTGGTTCGCAAAATAGCTTCAAAATTACATGCTCATTAGCACAAATAACAAAGCATAAATCACAAAAGATGAAGCAATGTTTAAAAAATTGCAAATACAATGGGCAAAAGCAATCTTTTTGGCATTGCATTATTCATTAATTTTTTGTAAAATTAAGTTTCACTTAAAACCAAATAAAATGAAACGTTTCTTAATCGATTACATTGAACATCCTGCAGCTGACGAACAAGGAGTTAACAACAAACCGGGTCCGGTAATTACCATCTCGCGCGAGTGTGGTTGTTCGTCGAACCGCATAGCAATTAAGCTATCGAAAATACTTACCGGCTACAGCTACCTGTCGGAAAGCAAAAAAAATGTTGAATGGAAATGGTACAACAAAGAAATATTCGACGAGGCAGCTAAAGAACTCGACCGCAGCCCCGATCAAATAAAAGAAGTATTTTTGAAAGAAGCCCGCGCAAGCATTCATGAAATTTCGACAGCATTTACCACCGAAAGAGCTTACGACATAGATGAACAAGAAGTAATTGATCACATTGTAGGCCTCATAAGGAAAATTGCCATGAAGGGAAATTGCATAATAGTTGGCCGTGCTGCCAATTTATTGGTAAAAGATATTCCCGAGAGCTTGTCGGTTAAACTGCATGCTCCGCTCGAATGGCGCATTCAACGAATAATGAAAATCAGCAACCTTAACTATGCCGATGCCCGCGATTATGT
>JAFGAF010000450.1 GCA_016933815.1 Prolixibacteraceae bacterium | reverse complement strand
GGTTGGTGAAAAAAGTATTGTTGTTGATTACCCCTGCTATTTGATAGGTTTTTTTAAAGGGTACGCCTTTACTGTTTACCAGCTGGAACTCTTTCTCAAAAATTCCGTTTGGCGAAAACTTTGTGTATAAGTTTCGGTACGGATGGTCAATAACCACCGAGCCATCGGGCAAAAGTCTGATGTTTTTTCGAAAGCCCATGTGTTTGCCGTACAGTGTGTCGTTAAAAGTTTCAAAAACTTTGTCCCAGTTGTTTCCTTTGGCATATTCGGTATCGGGAACAAGTTTTATTGTGCCTTTTTTGTAGGTCTCAATCAGGTTTTGTGCCTGCAATGATATCCCTATCATTAGTATGGCCATAATTATCATCGCGTGTTTCATTTTGCTTTTTTTTTATTGATTATTATTCGATGTAAATAATTGAATTGTTGCCCATGCCATCGTTTATTTCAATGGCAAAGTTTTGGTTTATAAAAGGTTGGTTGGCGTCGGCCTCCCAGGTAATTGATTGAACAATGCTGTAAGCTTCGGTGCATGGCTCTTGTTTTTTGTCGACAAAAATGAAAATAAAGAAAATGATGCAGGCAGCCGAAAGGCTGTATATAATGTATTTGATTTTGCTTTTTTTATTGTGTGTTTTTGAATAATTAAATGTAGGAATCTCGATGTTGTTTCGGTCTAATGCACCAATGATTAGTTTTGCATTCGCCGATAGCTTTGTCATACTGTTAAGCTTTTGGGTACAGTTGTCGCATTCCGACAGGTGTTTTTCGATAGCTGTTTTTTCAGTTGTGCTGATTTCGCTATCGATGTATTTTTGGATTTTTTTATTGCTAATACATGTCATAATTCAAATTTTTTAGCTCATTCCCCAATTTTTTAAGCGTACGTGCAAGGGTTTTTCCTATCGACGTGAATTTTATGCCGCTTATTTCGGCCATTTCCTTGTACGATAATCCTTCGCTGTATAAAACAGCCAGTGTTTTTTCTTCAGGTTTTAGTTGGTTTAGGGCTTGTTGAATAATTTTTTGCTGTTCAGTTGTATCAAATGAATGTTCTTCGGTGGCAATACTTTTTGCTTGTTCTATGTTGTCGTTTTTGTTGCGCTTTTTCAGGTAATCAATGCTTCGGTTTACCGCCACTCTGTAAAGCCAGCTCCGTGGATAATCGACCTTTGTATTTTTTTGAAGCGCCCGGTACAATACAATGAATGTTTCCTGAACAATATCGGGAGCATCGTCGGTGTTGCCAATAATTTTTTGTACAACATTGAATATCAGTCGATAATTTTCGGTGTATATGTTTTCGAAGTGGTTCAAATAAACTGTTTTATTGATAAGACCTAAAAGTAAAAGTTTTGTGACATAAAAACAGAATAATTTTTTTAAAGATTTGAATTCAATGATTTTTGGATTAGCTCTTCAATGTGTTTATTTTTTAATAGTTTTAGGGATCAAAATCATAAACCTGTACAATAATGACATTCGTTAGGAATTTTTTAGCACTTGTATTTGTAAATCTTTTCATTTTATCGGCTTGTAATACCGAACCACAAACCATAGCATTAAGCGATGACGGAACCTGGTGTTGGTTTTCCGATCCGAGAGCGATAATGATGCAGGATAATAGTTTGCTGACGGGCTTTGTTACCGAAGACGGAAGCGTTGCTTCGTTGCTGTACAACTTTAAAACCAACGAGAAACGATTCTCTGTTTTAAACGAGAAATTGGAAGTTGACGATCACAACAACCCCGCTTTTTTGCAACGCAACGATGGCCATTTGCTTGCTTTTTATACCGAACATCACAGTCATAATTTGTACATGAACGTTTCGGTAAAGCCAAACGATGCATCGAGTTGGGAGCCGGCTGTGACAATAAATCCAAACGGTGGCGACCATCTGGGAAAGTATG
>JAFGAF010000008.1 GCA_016933815.1 Prolixibacteraceae bacterium | reverse complement strand
GCTTTGCTCCCAAATTACCAATGCCTACAATATTCCTGTTGAAGCGCTTTTCCACCACAGCGAAGAATTGATGATTTTGGGAAGCAAATCAATATTCGCCCAAGATTTCCCCCAACATGAATTTTCGCTCGAAATTGATAAATTATCGGATTATCTTTTGAAAAATGATTGATAAAGGATTAATATCGAAATACATAAAGCAAGTTCTGATTATTGCATTTTTTTCGGCATTACTTGCCTTTTTGAATTATTTGCTTCGTTCGTGGGTTATACCTGGAGCCGAGTTCATTACATTTAGGCCCCAATTGTTAATCCCCGTACTTGCAGGATTGGTGGTATCGCCGTGGGCAGGTGGTTTAATCGGACTTGTTGGAAATGTATTTGGAGATTTTTTGTTAGGATACAACTTTAGCTTTTGGCATTGGTCGGTAGCCAACTTTTTTATTGGATTTATTCCGGGCATAATACGATTTGCCGGAGTTAAAACCATTTCAAACGTAAACCATTTCATTAAATTGATAGTATTGATTTTTGTTGCAAATGCATTGGCCTTGTTTCTGGGTATGACCGCCCAAGTTTTTATTGAAGGAAAAAATGCATTAATGCCTACACTCAATACGTTTTACCTGCCGGCACTAATATCCAACACCTACCTTTTAATGCTTTTGTTGCCGCCCTGCCTTATTCCGTTTAAATTTTTAAAACTGAATATCGAAACACGCTCAATGTTTCTGTTCCTAAGCATTGGGCTGCTTGTATTAACATTAAGTGTGTTCCTTTTTTCAATATTGAACCACCAACTTACCATTCAATTGGAACAAGCTAATTTTTTGGGGACAGAGCAAATACAAACTCAATTTGTTGAACAAAGTTTTAGGGCTGTTGGAGTACTCATGTTGCTGATTATTATTGTTTCGACCGGTATAGGTTATTCGTTTTCAAAGAAATACATGTTGCCCATTAGCCTGCTGGCCAAAGCAGCCAATAATTTGAAGCTGGGCAAATGGAGTTCAACCGACAAAGTTGAGGTAAAAGGCAAAGGCAGTACTGAAATTGAAAATCTCACCGAACTATTTAACACTATGGCCGGTGAGGTAATAAAACGCGAACAAAAAATGAACGATGAAATACGCAGCCTTAAGTTGCAAATCGACAAAAAACAAGAAGAAAAACAAGTTAACGAAATAACCGAAACAGCATTTTTTAAACATTTAGAAAAGCGATCGAAAGCAATACGAGAACAACGAAAACCCAAAAACAACGAATAATGGTAAAAAAATCATTGCGCAACTTATTGAACGAGCTGATCGACGAAAATGAAAAAATTGAGAAAATACCTTCGTTACAAAAAATAGTCAGTTTTGGAATTCCGGTTCAGCAGACCGATGAGCAAAATTTTACGGTATCGCTCAACAATGTAATTGATTTTCAGGGAATCGAGACCTTATTGGCCACATTGCTCGACCAATTGCGCGAATCGTGTTTTTTTGGTCAATCGGATGTTGCAGTAAGCATCAATATTGAAAAAGAAAGCTGCCCGCAATTGCACAACTTTGGCATTCACAAGCTCTTCTTCTATGGAGCATTCGAAAATTTCGAAGATTTACCTGTAATTTACAACAACATTTCGTTGCATTTAAAATACATATTCAATGCCCTGCAAAGCCCTGCTATTTATACCGATTTTTTCAACGAGACAAACACTTCAGAAACAAAGGCTTTGCTTTTCCCATTTAACCGCGAAGTAAAAAACGACACAACGGGACTTCATTATTTGGTTGAAAATGTTGCCGGCTCGCATTTCTTGCGCATAACTGCCGAAGAACTGGAACATTCGCGTTTAAATTTAAGGCGAATAAGCCATCGGGCAATATCAAATATCGACTTAAAACAGCAATTACAAAGCATACGCCCCGATACATCGTCAATATTTTCGTCGATGTTAACACTTTGCCGAAACAACCGTTTCAGTTTTAAAGATACCGGCTTACAGCTCCCGCTGTTAATCAATCACTTGAAAGAAAACGGATACGGCAATTTGAAAGAACTGACCATTAACTGGAACCGCACTGTATCAAACAATATTCTACTCGAAGGCGGTACAAATTGGAAAAACATCATACTGCGGATATTGATGATTGCTACCGACAAAACTACAATTAACCTTCTGAATGGTGGCAATACCCTTAAGGTAGAATACCGGGGAATTTTTGCATACATAGCGCTAACCCAGCGCGGCCGCAACTTGCAAATTGGACTCGACGAGAAAGTTAGAATCTCGCCCCTCGATGAGTATTTGGTGAAAATGGGAGAGCTCAACCATGAAACTAAAACGAACTTATTGCCTTTAAACAAAACACATGTGATTTTTATTCACCATTTTACCAACGAAACATTGGCCGTTTTAGGAGCTTTCGATTATCTCGAAGTTTTCAAAACCGACACTTTATGGGTGAAATACTCGGGCGGTATTCCTTCTAAATTTATGGATACTATTATGGATTTACCCTCGTCGATTTTCAATTTTTACGGTTTGCAGCCCATCGACAAAAACCAGGTTCAAAGCGGGTTCTGCCTTAGCGAAGCCTACTCGCCCATTGAAAATTATGCCTCGTTAAACACCCACATGAAACAAAACAGCATTCCTTTTTTTCAGTCGATGCAAATTATGGGCATGCACATTTTTTTGAATGCAATTTCAGAAGCCACCAGTAACAAAGTTGTAGTTGCCGAAGACGGTGGGTATATTGCTCCCATGATTAACCGTTTGGCATTAGAAGATTATTCGGTTGAAGATGTTTTTGCCAAATACAATTTCACCAGCAAAACACTTAACGGTGATGTATTGAAAACACGATTTACCGATTGGATTTCGGATAAGTACGCCGGTAGCGTTGAACACACCCGGAACGGCTACGATGCCCTTTTAGAGGTTGAAAAAACATTTGGCAAACTAGCTTTTGCAGCTTGCTCGTTGGCAGTGTCCAATTTCAAGGTAAACAACGAATCGATTGAAGTTGCCTACTCGTGCATCAATGCTGTTGAAAACATTTTAAACGGTCAAGGATTTGTTTTAAACAAGCGGCGATGCCTTGTACTTGGTTCACTGGGAGCAATAGGAATACAAACCATGAAAATGCTTTCGGCACGAATTGGCACACCCAATATTTGTGGAATTGATATAGCAACCCAAGCAGGTAATAAGTACGACTGGCTGCAGCTTGAGAAAACCGAACAGCTTGATGCAACTACCTTGTACAACAGCGATTTCATTTTTGGTGTTATTGGAAAGTCGATACTCGATGAAGTTTTTTTTGATGATTTGTTGTTGAATACCCGGTGCCAAAACATTTTTCTTGCAAGCGGATCGACCAAGCAATTTGAATTCAGCCATTTTATGCTGTGGGCCGAACAGCTTCAAACGGGAAAAAGAGAAATAATTCGAGGGCACAAAGTTAGTTGCAACGCTCAAGCTATTGAAGATCCGCAAACATCGGCAGCCTTAGGTACAAT
>JAFGAF010000449.1 GCA_016933815.1 Prolixibacteraceae bacterium | reverse complement strand
CTGCAAAATTCAATGGTACAGCCCACAACACGTGTTTTTGGCCAAGCTGGCCAACCAACGACATATCGACACTAACAAGCATTATTAGTATCAAAATTAAATGCGACATGGTAAACATGATTGATGACCGAAAGATGACTTTCAGAATTACACGGCCAATTATGTAGGTAATGGCTACAATAATTAGCATCGAAATTAATCGTTCCATAAATTTTCTCTTTTAACTGATATTTGGCTTATCAAGCTTAACTTTTCCGCTTGCAAAAGTACCAAATCCATCAAGCATCAAAAAAACATAAACAGTATAACTATGAGAATCAACTATTTTTAAACTTAAACAATCAAAATAAAAATCGAAAACTATTTTTCAAACAGATGCGAGCGTGGAGTCAAAAAACATTCCTATTTTCATTTAATTGTTGATAAATGGCCTATTAGGCAAAAAAAAGCCCCACCAACAAAGGCAGAGCTTTTTAAAATGCTAACTAATTATCTACTTTGAAAAAAAATATTGTAATTAACTCACTTTGTGATTTTTAGCTTTGTTGTTCCTTCTAAAGGATTACTGATCACTTTTCCTCCCGAAATTTCAATTTGATGCAATACCTGATCGCTTGGCAAGCAAACATAAGCCTTGGCCTTGCTGCTTCCAAAAACACGCAGTTCAATATTGCTCCAGTCAATAAATTTTGTTGATTGGGCAAGCTTAGCATGAGGTATTGCTGCACCATCGCGTACAAGCATTATTACAGGTATTTTGCCCGCTTCGATTTTATTCCACCCTGCGTTGTAAGTTTTTCCTGTCTGGTAGTCGATCCATTTTCCCTCTCCGGGCAAATACACATTACGCGAAGTTACATTTTCGAACAAGGGAGCAACCAAAATATCTTGCCCAAACAGGTATGCATCATCGACCAACCAAGCGCCAGGATCGTTGGGATACTCTATAAACAATGCACGCATCATTGGCAAGCCATTTTCGGCCGAATGTTTCGACTGTGCATAAATATAAGGCATAAGCTGGTAACGCAAATTTGCAGCATTGCGAAAACCATCCATAAACGAATCGCTGTATTCCCATGGTTCGGTTGGTGGTTCGCCATGGCTGCGGGTATGCGACGACAGCATGCCAAAAGGTGTCCAACGTGAATAAAGGTCTTCCGAAGCCGACTCAACAAAACCGCCAATATCGTGACTCCAGAAAGAAAAACCAGAAAGGCCTATTGATAAACCGCCACGCAAAGTAGCAGCCATTGCCGAATTGGTTGAAGCAGCATCGCCACCCCAATGCAGCGGATAACGCTGGCTACCGGCCCAAGTGCTTCGTGCCCATATAATTGTCTCACCTGTAATTTCTTTAGTAATTTCGGCCACAGCCTTATTATAACGCAATGGGTATAGGTTGTGCTCGTAAAAGCCGGTACGCCCCGATGCATAAATTCCGTTAATTGGAGCAGCTTCGCCAAAATCGACTTTGATTGCGCCTACACCAAGTTTTAACAAACCTGCAATTTTTTGCTGATACCACTCAACTGTTTCGGGGTTTGAAAAATCGAGCACTGCATCTTCATAGGGCACATTTCCCTTAAAACTTTTCACATGCAAACCTTTTTCAACAATCTCGTTGAACAAACTATTTTTTGGAACAAAGTACGGCAATTGCCACAAACATGTTTCAAAACCATCTTTCCTGAAATCTTTGATCATTTGTTCAGGATCGTCGAAACGGCTTTCCGAAAACTGATAATCGCAACGCCAATCGGTCTCAAACCAACCAGTATCGAAATGGATAACATCGCTTGGGATTTTGTTCTCGCGGAGTTTTTTTGCCACATTTCGGCCATCTTCTTCCGAAAAATAAGTAATTCGGCTCATCCAGAAACCAAACGACCAAAGTGGTGGCATGGTTGGTTTTCCGGTAAGGTCGGTATATTCGTCAAGTATTTCTTTGGGCTCGCCAATGAAGAAAAACAAATCGAGAGCTTCGTCGCCAATCATCAACTGTTGTACATTACTAAAATACTTTCCAAAATCGCAGGTAATTGGTGTTGAAGTATGCATGAACACACCGTAACCACGACTACTCATGTAAAACGGAATGGGTTTGTACATGGTTTCGTTTTGTACACCATTGGCATCATCGGCAAACAGCACAACCCTCGTACCTCTTTTGTCGAAATTGGTAAACGACTCGCCCAAACCAAATATTTTCTCGCCTGGAGCCAAGTTTAACGAAGCCGAAAAACTGCGCGAATAATCCGAAGCACGGCGAACATAGCCAAATGGCATTACCGGGGTGTAAGTTTTCCCCATGTTATCGGCATTAATGTTGGTACTGGTTAGCTCGCGCCCATTTTGGTCATAAACAAGCACTTTCCACGGGTTGGTTTTAATCACAATGCTTCCAAAAGCCGAAGCATATTTATGCCCCCCCTCAACTGCCGAATATTTCCACGAATTATCGACAGGGGCTTTGCCATCAACCAACATCAACGAAGGCTCGTCCATTGTATTATCGGGGCCGCTGTTCATAACAATACGGAATGCACGCGGCGAAACAAATTGAATGCTAAAAGGCAAATTGGGCGATGCTTCGTACTCAATTCCGGGAAATTCATTGGCATTTACAGCCGTTAACGACGAAAGCATGTTATTAAATGCCTGTCGGGTAGAATATTCATAGCGTTTGTATTCAACTGTTCCGCTAGCAGAAGCAGGATCGAAACTTTTTAACTCGTTTGCCAAATAATAAGTATTGGTATAACTGGCAAAATCGGGGCTGATATCAATGGGTTCATTTAAAGTACCCATACCTTGTAACTGACCGTAAACAATATTTACAGTCGAAACAAGTACTGCAAGAGACAGTATTTTAATTGAAATTTTCATAGGTTAAAAATTTAATATTAGTTGTATCGTTTTTTATTTATTGAATAAAACCGGCCAAAGCATAAACCAATGCAGCCTGCCAATTAATGGCTACTTCGTTGGTTGAATAACTTGCTTCAACATCGACCCAATCGTTTGCTTTGGTGCCACCACCAACAATATAGCCCGGCCATGGAGCTTCAATGCCATCGGCACTCGAACGCCTGTCGTGCGGGAACATTGGCGGGTTGTGCCCCAACCCGGTAACAAACGAACGGGCATAGCTGTTACTGCCAAATAAATGGTGAATGGCATTTAAAGCTGTTTGTTTGTATTCGCTTTTAGGGTTGAGCATGTTTGCAACTTGCAGGTTAAGCACCTGACGGGCAACTGTTCCGTTACATCCCCAATAAAATGTTTTTCCCAACGGACGACGGTAAATGTCTTCGTTTGATTTTATCACAATGGCATCGGCAACATTAACAATTTCGGTTTTAAGCTGTTCGAGCAATTGAACATTACGGCCTTCGCGTTTTGATAAAACATAGGTAAACACACCCATATTTTTAATATTGCCCCAGTCCCAATTCTCATCAACCTTAACATCAATCTCTTTCATTCGAGCTTCAAAATCATTCAAATAAAGAGCATCGCCGGTAGTTTCCCACATTTCGGCAGCAGCCCAAAGGCGGTCGTCGGCATCGTGGCTCTGGTAGCCACCGGTACGAAAATCGCCCTGATTGAATCGTTGGTGTTCGGGATTTTCGGCCAAAAACTTGTAGCTAAGTTTTGCGGCATCGAGGCATTTTTGTGCATACACCTTATCGTAAGGTTCGAAATAACGGGCAGCTTGTGCCATCATTCCCACAAAACCGGCTGTAGCTGCCGAGCTCCACTCTGTAAAATAACGTTTCTCGTCATCATCGTCGGGCATTATCATTCCCGAAAAATTGGTGCGGGTAAGTTTATGCGAAACCCTCCCCGACCCGTCGGGGTATTGCATTTTCAATAACCAATCGGTTTCCCACTTCAGTTCTTTCAAATATTGAGGATAACCTGGAGCCGTTTCGGGCAAATTGAAATCCCAAGCTATCAATTTATCGTTAAAATGCTCCCAGGCATAAAACATCAAGCCAACAGTAATAGAGGCATTCACAACATATTTGCCATGATCGCCGGCATCGTGCCAACCACCAGTTCCATCTTTTTGAACACCAGGCTGCCCAATATAATCGAGATAACCATCATTGGCATGACAAACATCGTGCTGATAAGTTATACCATTGTATTCGCCCGAAACATTGGTACCGCAACGCCACAAATAAAAAGCACGCATCGATGTTGTAAATGCATGGTTATAAACATCATCCGACACAACAAAAGTTGGCGAAACTTGTCCGTTATCGAGTTTAATTTGATAGCTTCCTGCTTTTTTGAGTTTCGAAAAATCGGCAAGCCAAACTTTGGAATCGAAATTGTCTTGTTCGAACGGCCCTTGTGCTTTTCCTTTAAAAACCGTTTTCATAGTTTGCTGATTAACAATTTCGAATTTTTCGAAAGCCCCCGAAATACCGGCCACTTTTGCCTGATTAGGCAAATAGCCAATTGTATTAAAATGGAACGAAGCATTTTGTGAATATACTTGGCTCATTATTATTGTTAAAAAAACCAGAAATAATACTTTTTTACTCATAATTATATTGTATAAGGTTAATAGTTAAAATTAAGCAAAAAATAAAAAACTAACGATTACAATGATACTTCAAAAAGCAATTTCATTATCGACTATTTTATAAAATAAAAGGTACTTTTTTGTCAAAAATAGCCCTAAATGTAAAAAACTAAAGAAATAGTTGTATAACTAAAATATTAGTTGTAGGTTTGTCTCATCATGCATGAAGTATTTTAAGGAACAATTATTGTGACAATAAAATTTAATTATGAAGGAATTAACCAAAGCCGAAGAGCAAGTGATGCAAATACTCTGGAAACTGGAAGAAGCATTCGTTAACGACTTAGTTGAACAAATGCCCGATCCAAAACCAGCTTACAACACAGTGTCGACCATTATCCGTATTTTAGAGAAAAAAGGATTTGTCGATCACAAAGCTTTTGGAAAAACCCATCAGTACTTCCCTTTAATTTCGAAAAAAGATTATACCCGAAAATTTATGAAAAACTTTTTAGGTAACTATTTCGAAAACTCGTTTAAAGAGATGGTTTCTTTTTTTGCAAAAGAAGACAACATGTCGGTGAACGAAATTGAAGAG
>JAFGAF010000007.1 GCA_016933815.1 Prolixibacteraceae bacterium | reverse complement strand
CTCGAATGTTCTGCTTATCATGCTTATTTGGCCTTAATTGCATTGGTGCTGTTTTCGAAATGGAAACCAAAACAAAAATTGATAGCCGGTTCGCTTATGTTTGTGGCTTTAGCAGTTATAAACAGTTTGCGCATTATTATTCTGGGTATAATTGGCCGAAAATACCCCGAGGCTTTTAACCTGATGCACGATTACGTTTGGAACATTTTATTGGTAGTGGTTATTTGGGGCATGTGGGAGTTTGTAAACCAAAAACTAATCAAAAAGAAACATGAAGCAGTATCGTAGAAACATCGTTTTTATTGTAGCCGGCATTGTGTTTTACCTGTTGTGGAGCAATGGCGGAGAACCTGTTTACGGGCGGCTTGTCAAAACAGGTGTTGAGAAATTTACCACTAAAGTTTCAAAAATTGAATCGGTACGTTTGGAGTACATGAAAGCCGAAAATAAAACCATGCTCTTTTTCAAGTATCCCGACCGAACTACAAAAATTGCACTGGAATATTGCTTGCCCATTGTGCTGCTGCTGGCCTGGCACCTTAGTCTGTATTTCGATAGGCGTATAAGTGCTAAGGTAGCCTCAAAATTGCTTTTGTATAACTTCCTGATTGTTTATTTTATACAGTTAATGTTCCCATTGTTGCTCTACAATATCAGTCAGTCGAAAATGAAATCGATGGGACTTTTTATCGGTTTACAGGTTTTTGGCTTTTTGGTTTTCTTTTTAATTTTAAAAGATTCATTTATAATTAAATACAAGTATAGTCAATTAGCAAATGAACCAAACTGAGTAGAAAAACGTTTTTTCAGAAAAATTTTATGAAGCATTTAGTAGTATTATTCATTATTGGTTTTGCATTTTCGATGCAGGTATTTGCATCCGATGCAGTTAAGGCACCGGTTGGATTAAACGTTGGCAACAAAGCACCCGAAATTATCGAAAGTGGCATTGATGGAAAGGTTTTAAAGTTGTCGGAATTGTCGGGTAAAGTAGTGCTGATCGATTTTTGGGCATCGTGGTGTGGCCCTTGCCGAAAAGAAAACCCATATTTAGTTGCTGCTTATGAGCAATTCAAAAACAAGCAGTTCAAAAATGCCAAGGGCTTCGAAATTTTCAGTGTTTCGCTCGATCAAAGCAAAGAACGTTGGGTAGCTACCATTGAACAAGATAAAATGGTCTGGCCCTATCATGTGAGCGATTTGAAAGGCTGGTATGCAAAATACGCCGCTGTTTATAAAGTGGGCAGCATTCCAAGTAATTTTCTTATCGATGGCAACGGAATTATAATTGGCAAAAACCTTCGTGGGCCAATGATTCAAAAAGTGCTCGAAGAGCTTGACTGATTTCTTTGTTTAAAGGTAAAAATCTATGCCAACATTTATTCCTGCTGAATACAGCAGATGAATACTTTGTTCGTTGAAAAGCGAAGTAAGTGATTGTCGGTAAGTGGGTTCGATTTTTAAAGTGAGTTTTTTCGACAAGGGGTGTTTGAGCTGAATACCGGCAATTATTTCGAGTTTAAACGGGTTAAGATTGCTAATGTCGGATAAAAAATCGATGTCTTTTTTATTGTCGTAAATGTTCGTTTTTTTGCTTTGTTGGCAAATCAAAATCCCCGGAGCAGTTCCTAATGTGAAGAACAGATCGATTTTTTTGTTGATAATTTGATATTTACCTTTAATCGGAATACTCAAATAATAAAAACGGTCAATGTATATTGTTTCAAACGGAATGTACGTGTCCGACTCCTGTGATTAAAATTCGAATTCGAATTTAGATTTATAACCCGCATTTATCCATTCAAACCCAAATTCGAATGCAAATGACCCTTTTGATTCGAATCCTAAGTTTATCCCGCTTGTAAAACCCGGTAAAGCAAAAGTGTGCTCATTGAGTATTTCATTTGATAAAAGGTCGTTCTTTGTGCTTAGGTGCCTGTATCCGTAGTTTGGTGAAAAATCAATCCCAATGCTTGTTTTGTTTTTATAGGTTTCGCCTCCAAATACATTAATAAGTGGTAAAAGCAAAATTAGTAGTGGGGGGGTCTTAAACATTTTGTTCGAATTTGGATCAATATTTTGTTTTGTAGATGACAAGTATAGTAATAAGAATAATAAATACACTTGATAAGTAGTAATATTAATTAAAGAATTTAATGTCCGATTTTAAGACAAAAGGTTTAAATTTGCGTTCTTTTTATTGAAAAACACATGAATAAAAAACTCTATATTGAAACATACGGCTGCCAGATGAATGTGGCCGATAGCGAAGTGGTAGCTGCCGTTATGGCCGATAAGGGCTACTCAATTACCGATAATCAGGACGAAGCCGATGCCATTTTTATAAATACCTGCTCGGTGCGCGATAATGCTGAGCAGCGTGTGTGGGGGCGTTTACGCTTGTTTAATTCTTATAAGAGAAAACGCAAAGGGCTCATAATTGGAATGATTGGCTGTATGGCCGAACGTTTGGCCGATGAGTTGCTCGACAAAAAAGTTGTCGATTTGGTTGCAGGTCCCGATGCTTACCGCGATTTGCCTTACCTTATTGATAAAGTCATTGAAGGCGAAGCTGCCATCAATGTTGAATTATCGACCATTGAAACCTACGATAGTTTGGTGCCGAAACGTCTCCAGTCGGACTCAATTTCGGGATTTGTTACCATTACCCGCGGTTGCAATAATTTTTGCACTTATTGCATTGTGCCTTATACCCGTGGACGTGAACGCAGCCGCGACCCGCAGGATATTCTTAACGAGGTTGCCGATTTGGCTGCTAATGGCTACAAAGAGGTGACTTTATTGGGGCAAAATGTAAACTCGTTTAAATGGCTCCCCGAAGGTGAAACCCGCCCGGTAAAATTTCCCGATTTGCTTAAAATGGTAGCCGAAAGCCAGCCACAAATGAGGGTGCGCTTTACTACATCGCATCCTAAAGATTTGTCGGAAAGGCTTATTACTACTATTGCAGCTATACCAAATATTTGTAAGCACATTCACCTGCCTTTTCAGAGTGGCAGCAGCGAAGTGTTGAACCGAATGAACCGAAAATACGATCGCGATTGGTACATCAAGCGTATCGAAACCATTAAAAAGCACATACCCGATTGTGGTTTGAGCTCCGATATTTTTTGCGGCTTCAGTGGTGAAACCGAAGCCGATTTCCAGGAAACACTCAGCCTTATGGAGTTGGTACATTTCGATACTGCTTTTATGTTTAAATATTCCGAAAGGCCCGGAACTTATGCCGCCAAGCACTTGCCCGACGATGTTCCTGAAGAGGTTAAATCGGAGCGTTTGTCGCGGATGATTGAGTTGCAAAACCGTTTGTCGCTCGATAGTAACCAGCGCGATATTGGCAAAACACTTGAAGTTTTGGTTGAGGGAACTTCAAAAAAATCGAAGGAAGAGCTCTATGGTCGTACTTCGCAAAATAAAGTGGTGGTTTTCCCGAAGAAAAACCACCAAAAAGGCGATTTGGTGATGGTAACCATTGAGCGTTGTACACAAACTACTTTAATTGGGAATAGTCAGTAAGTCAATAGTCAAT
>JAFGAF010000059.1 GCA_016933815.1 Prolixibacteraceae bacterium | reverse complement strand
GCTCCGTTGAATCCGTTTTCGGGGTAATATTCAAAAACAGCCGAGGCATCATCAATCTGGTCAGCTAAAATAAGATATGGGTATGGCCCGCTAAACGGGTTTGAATTGAAAAATAATTCGCCAATAGCCGATGGGCTAATTGCGGATAAAATCTGAAGACTATCGAAATCGAACGAACTTCCTAATACGCTAATTGTATTATCGATAAAAAGTTGACGCCCCACCTTTGCAACATCATCTTCGGGCAAATCGATTACTATATCATTCAACACCGGCGGATCGGGAATTTCTAACACAATTACATTCACCAATTCGGGATTATCGGACCATGAATAACCATCGAATGCATTCCAAGTAAAATCGGTATTCCCAAACCAGTTTGAAGTTGGTACGTATTCAAGCAAAGCTGCTTGGTCGATTGTAATGATTGTTCCAACAGTATAAATGGTGCCATTTAGCCTGAAGTAGCCTCTTCCGGGAGCAGATTCAACTCGTACCGCAGTTATTGTTTGTCCCGGATCATTGGCATCGAACCTGTTTTCGAAATCGGCACGGCGGAATATATAATTCGAATTTTCAACCAGCGTAATTGTAAACGGTTCGAGAATGGGAGGATTATTCAACACATTGAACAAAACCACAGAGGTATCGGTACAATTGCGGTCATCGGTTACAATTAAACGCACCGTGTTGTCGTCAACAATATTGTTATAGGCAATATTTTGCGGGTTTTGAACAGGAGAACTTATTGGCTGACCGTTACCAAAATTCCAACTCCATGTTGAAATTGACTGTCCGGAGTGCGGCACCGACTGGTCGGTAAAATCAACAGCACTGCCCCGGAATACGGGTTGCGGATCGTATCCGAAGGCAGCCTGAAGATTGTTGATTGCTACTGTGCGTGAGGTAGAATCAATACATAGTTTATCGTCGATAACAATGTGCGTTACCGTTACGTTATTTCCTTTTAATGAATCGGCAAAAGCAAATTGGCTGTTTTCGCCTGTTTTAAGGGCAGTTCCAAAGTCCCATTTATAATCGGTTATTGTTCCGTTACCAGCATTTGCCTTGCTGTAAAAATTAACATTTTGCCAGGCACAAGCCAGCGTATCCCTGTCGGAAGGGCCAATTTCGAAATCGGCACTTAAATCGGCATTTCCATAAATGTGTATGCTACTTTTTTTGGTTAATGTATCGCTACAACCCAAAGCATTATAAACAATTAATTGCGGACTGTAAACCCCCATGTTTTGATAAGCAAACAACGGATTTTGGGTACTCGACGAATCGAGCGAAGTTGTGCCAAAATGCCATTTCCATGCAGTAACATCGTATAGCGGATCGGCAGATACCGTTTGGTCGGTAAATTGAATTGGAACACCACGGCAAATACTATCGTAATTGGTAGTGAAATTGGGAATTGGCGCAAGGCTGGTATAAATGCTATCGGGGTTAATATAGGTATAATCGCCGCAAACCTCGTCGGTAAGTATCACCCTTGGATATCGAAAACCTGTAGTATCATATGTATAAACTGTTTCGAAATAATCTGCAGAACCGGGTACGGTGTCACGCTTAACAGTACCGTCGCCAAAGTCCCAGTTTATGTAATCAACACGGCTCATGTTGCTTACCGAAAACAAAACAGGATTGGGCGCGCATCCCAAGGTTTTATTAAAATCGAATACCCCATAAGCACCATCGGCAGTTATGTAATTTGGTTTTGTAACTGTTTTTGAACAAGCACCTTTAAATTTAATGGTTAACGACACCGTATAACGCCCTGGAGTTACATAGTAATTACGTGGAGAACTTTCGTTAGAAGTATTGCCATTTCCAAAACTCCATGCGTATGACTCTACGTCGTTCGGATCGGCAACAGCTTCGAAATAGGCAAAACCCGGTGCACAACCTATGTTTTGGCTTAAAGCGCTGAAATCGGCATCGGCATTAATCACCCTAATGTTTTTAGTTAAAGTTTTTGTGCAGCCATCGGCCACTTGGGCAGTAAGTGAAATGGTGTAATTGCCGGCTGCAACAAAATTATGCGTTACAGGCGCTGTGTTGTATGTAACTAAATCGGTAGTGCCATTGTTATCGAAATCCCACAAAAAACTTGAAATTTCGCCGGTTGAAGTATTTTCAATTTCAATACTACTGTTGTTGCAAAAAATGCTATCGGCCAAATCAAAATTAACCTCAAAAGGAATAATTTTTATCAAATCGGTTTTCACTACTGTTGTCGAACAGTTATTCTCGTCGGTTACTTTTAATGAAACTGAAAAATTCGATTCTTCGGTATAAGTATGTTCCGGATTTTCGATATTTGAATTACCCCCATCGCCAAAATTCCACGAATAAACATTCAAAGCAGGATTTGCTGTATCGAACGAAGGTTTGCTTACCGAAGAGTTAAACTGCACATTTGTATTTTTGCAAACCATTAAAGGTGAATGTGAAAAATTCACAGTTGGGCCACTGGCCTTTATCAAACCATTTTCAACAAATTCATAATCGCAACCACCGTTCACACTTGTAGCGATTAAACGCACAGCATACAAACCCGGTTTTGAATATGTAAAACTAATGGGAGCAGAAGATGAGGTTATTGAATCGATAACACCGTTATTATCAAAATCCCACATCAGCTGATCGATTTGATAGTTCGATGATAGCCTCGTTGAAATATTCTGGCTTAAAAGAACAGTAAGAGGAGCACATCCTTCGGTAACATCGGCGCTAATAATTCCGGTTGCATCGTCGAACGAATAAACATTCAATTGTACACTGTGTTGGTCGCTACAACCTGTGTTCGGATTTGAGACAGTAAGCGTAACATTAAAGTTCCCTGTTTCGGTATATTCATGTTGAGGTTCAAAATCGGTGCTCAATTCTCCATCGCCAAAATCCCAACTGAAAGTGGTTGCAGGATCGCTATAAACACTGTTGTTATCGAAAGTTACAATGTAAGGCGGGTTTTCGCAAAACGAAGTTTGCGATGGAGTAAAATTCGCCTCAGGTTCGTTTGCCTCAATACCTGTAAGCGTAAAAACTTCCGACTCGCAACCATACTGGCTGGCAACAACACTAAAATCGTAAACCCCTGCATGTTGAAACTGATATTGAAATGAGTAGGGCGAAGCCCCCGGTGCATCGATATTCTCAATGCCCGACGGAGTAGTAAACGAAAGCAAATCGACACCCGAAGAATAATCAACATCTAACTGCAAACCACTTCCGAAACATTCACCTGCAGGTTGCAAGGCCAACATATTATTAATAATCGGCTGATTTGCAAGTTGAACAGCATTCAATTGTGTTGTTGTATAGCTACAACCAGTATTGGTAAAAACTGTTACCGAAACATCGAAACTTCCGGAATTTGCATATACATGCGAAACATTTTGTCCGTTGGCAGTGCCGCTATCGCCAAAATCCCACGTATAAGAAATTGCATTGTCGAATTGCGAAGAAAAACTTGCCGAGAAATTTATTGCATCAGCACTTAAGCAGCCATACGCATTACCATCGATTGTTATTTCGGCTTGAGGTTCGTTTAACTGAATGCTTTTAGCAATCGAACCGAAACAACCATCTTCGTTAACAACATCAAGTCGAATGGTGTAAGTTCCTTCTGCATTAAATGTATATTGCAACGATGAACTTGTACCAATAAGCGTACTACCACTTAAATCGATCAAATACCAACGTAACGAAGTTAAATTTTTATTGAGAAACGAATCAGAAGTATTATTTAACGAAACAGTAAATACTTTTGATGTACAATTGTATTGCGAGCTGTAATCGAAATCGGCATCAACCCTGTCAATACTAATATCTTTGATCTTTTCAATACGGCAACCATCGTTAAAATCAACGGCTAATTTAACAGGAAAAGTTCCAGGTTCGGTAAGTGTTTTCGAAAAAGAACTCTCGGTAGCTTCAATGCTTCCATTGTTACCAAAATCCCAACTAAAAGAGGTTGCACCTGCTGATGTAACAGCAATCAAATCAAGGGTATCGTTTAAACAATAAGCACTATTTACATTAAAATCGGCAGTATTGGATGTATTAAAATAAACAGTATCGGTATAAACATCCGAAAGGCAACCATGCTCGGAGCGTGTTTGAAGTTGAACCACATGTTTGCCCGACCCCAGCGCTGCAAAATCGTAAGATACTTCGGGCGAATTTTCAGACAAGCTTGTACCATTTACCGACCAATAATAGTCACTCACATTGCCATCGTACAATTCCGACTGATCGGTGAAAGTAGTAACAGACGGAGCACAGTTATTGCTTTTTACGTAAGTAAAAGAAGTTAGCGGTTTTTCGTAAACATGAAATAATTTATTGAAAACAGTTGAACCACTACAGCCATTTGCATCGGTAACCCTAAGTATAGCATTGTAGTCGCCACCAACCAAACCATTTAAAACAACCGAAGGCGAAAAAGTAAACTGTTCGGGGTGCTTTTCGAAAAAATACCAATGATAATACTCTGGAGTTCCACCGCTGGCACTTCCGCTATAATTGAGCTGTGTATTTAAGGGTTCGCATCCTGTTGTAATATCAGCATCAATTTGTGGCGATGGCAAGCTGTTAATTGAAATGGTTTCGGAATGTGTTAATGCAGGGTTTCCATTAATGGTTAAGGTAACAGTATAAGTGCCGGGAGAATTATAAATGGCCTGAGGGTTGGCATCAGTAGATGTGTTTCCGTTACCAAAATCCCAGAAATATGTTGTAGCCCCTTTTGATTTATTTTGAAAATTAACTTGTCGGAAATTGCATCCTATTTGCGTATTTGATGTAAAAGCAGCATAAGTTCCACTTGCATGTATTGTAATTCGAAATGAAGTACTACCGTTTAAACTACCATCAGAAGCTGTTACATTAATTGTAACATTTCCTGCTGAAACGGGCGTACCACTGAATGTTCGTGTAGCGGGATCGTATGATAACCAAGTAGGGTGAACGGCAGAATAGGTAATTTGATCATAATTCTGATCTTTAAAAGCATTGCTTGGTATGGTATATGAGAAAGCAGAACCAACTTCGGCATGTTGATTTGAGATACCTAATTCGAGAACTGGTGGAAGATTTTGCGCATTAGCATTTTCAGCCCATAATAACAGGTTGAAAATCAGAATCAGCCACCCGATTTTTTTAAACCAGCTTACACTCACGCACAATATCATTTAATTCATTTTTAACAACTTAACCTTTTATCCGCAACACAGGTTAAATTGTCCCATGTAGTTTGCTACTAATCAAAACCACAAAATTCTTAATATTTAGCTAAAATATAAAAATATTACAAAGCGGTATAATATTTTAATAATTAATTGCTTTGGAGTCAAAAAATAATTGCTAACGCAGATATTTTTTGTAAGTGACAATAACTGCCGACAAAGGAAGAATGGAAGAATGGAAGAATGGGGCAATGCGTTAATGTGGCAATGCGTTAATGGGAGGATGTATTTTTGATACTGGATACTGGATGCTCGATACTCGATACTGGATGCTGGATACTCG
>JAFGAF010000448.1 GCA_016933815.1 Prolixibacteraceae bacterium | reverse complement strand
TTTGTTGCGATTGCCAAGCCCATGTGTCAATTAGTTCACCGTTCGATTTATAAATGTATATCACTGCATTATTTTCTTCAGGTACATCAATTGTTAGTTGTTTGCTATTGTTATCGGCAAAAATTTTAAGTTGCTTATTCTTAAAGTTTTCCGTTGAGTTGAATTGGCTTTTTATTTCGGCAATTAGCCATAATTCTTTGTCAACAATAACCGAGTCGGGTTGGTACCCTAGTTCAATTTCGAAGCTTTCGCTTGCCTGTAAATTGTGCAGCCAAATGGTTTCGTCAAACCCGTTGTTATAAATGGTAAGCGGAATTTTCATTTCGAAAAAAGGCCCGTGCTCAACCGATGGTTCTTGTTCTATTTCAATTGTTAGTTTGTTGTTTTGTAGTTTGTTGCCGATATTGTAAATGGGGTGCCCCTCGCCATAAATCCAGTCGTTGAAAAACTCAACAAGCGTAGTATCGGCAGCCTGTTCGAAATTTTCGCGTAAAATATTTGTGTTTGCAAAGCCATTGATGGCCCGGGGATCGTTGAGGTAAAGCTGTATGCCGTTGAAAAATGCTTGATCGCCTATTTGGCCACGTAGCGAGTGCAGAACGTAGGCTGCTTTTTTGTAGGTTAGCCTTGAGTTGAAAATGCTGTCGACCGATGAAGTGTCGCGTACGTAAATCGAACCGTTGGGTTGGGTAATGATTTGACTCAGTGTAACTTCGCGCCATCGTTGCCACCAAGGGTCAGGGTCGAGGTATTGGTAGTACAAAGCAGTAAGGTAAGTTGCAAAACCTTCGTTAAGCCATATTTCGCTCCAGCTTGCGCAAGTAATGTAATTGCCAAACCATTGGTGTGCAAGTTCGTGGGCAATGAGCCCGTATGAAAAGCCGCCCATCGAACTCATGGTTTGATGCTCCATGCCACCGCCCCAGCCAAATTGTGCATGCCCGTATTTTTCATCTTTGAATGGATAATCGATAAACAAATCGCTGAAAAGCTTTAGCAAGTCGGCTGTAAAAGGCGTTTGTTGCCTGGCATACTCAGCGCTCGACGGATATACATAGTTGAGTATCTCTACTCGGCTACCGCTGCTCAGTTTTGCCCAGTCGGAATATATTTCGTATTGTGTTGTACTTACAAAAACCAGGTAGGTGGCAATAGGGTGACGGTGTTTCCAATGGTTTTTCCGAATACCTTCGCTAACTGTGTTTTCGGTTAACAAACCGTTCGATGCTGTTTGGTATTGTTCGGGCGAATAAACAATAATATCGATTGAGTCGATTTTGTCGCTCAACGATTGCTTGCAAGGCCACCATTCCATTGCTCCGAAGGGTTCCGATAAGGTGTAGATGGCCGGAATATTTTCGCTGTGAAAGTATTGCGAGAAAGCACCAAAACCGGTTGCGTCGGGTACACCCTGGTAGCCTACAGTAAACGTAAACGATTCTCCGCTTGAAAGTGTTTCGCCAAGGTTAATGTTTACCCTGTTGTTTTGATGGGTATAGGCCAAGTCTCTTTCATTACTTTTTATTGATGTGATTTCAAGCTTATCCGACAAGTCGATGTCGATGTTGCTGAGTTGGGTACTTACTGCGTTTAATTTAAAAAGAACCTTTCCGCTAATGAAAAGTTTTGCCGGATCGATGTTCAATTGCAGCTCATTGTAAGTCAAATCCCAGTTGCGGTACGATTGTATTTCGGCATTCAAATTGGTAAACAAACGAGCATTTTTATAGTGATGATAATGCGAGCATTTGGTATGAGCAGTAGGCATCTCTTGTGCATTTGCATTAATGAACCAAAGCACTAATAAAAGAAATATGGAATATGGTATTTGCTTTGTCATACATGTTAGCAATTTTCAACAAAGTGTAAATATACCAAAACGCTTTAAGTCCATCTGTTTTTTGAGCCAAATTCTTTAGTTTCGAATCGGAAGGTATATATCTGTACTAAATATAATCGTTCATAATTATAATTAATAATTTTATATGGCCACTTTGTAAGTGGCTTATTATTAAAAAATTGTGTAATAATTAAATTTTTAAATTATGAACAGATGTATTAAAAAAGCAAAGTTATTATTGGCTAAGTGGTATTTGCAGAATACCCCTACAAGCAAAATGTTGAAGCAATCGGAGCGAGCTGCAAAAGCTTTATTTTTTAATGATTATGGACAAACAGATACCTTAAAAGGCAGTTTTTCCAATCAGAAAACCAGTAATAAAGCTTCGGTATTTACCGATGATTTTATTGGTGATGTTATTCAGAAAAATAAAGCAAATATTGCCTCAGTAATGATCAGCTCAGGATCTACGGGCGCTTATTCGTTGGGTTTAATCACCCATAATGAATTAAAAAAAGCTCCACTGGCGACCGACTTTTTTTTGAATTTGGTTTTGGGGGCACAACCAAATAACACTTTTATAATTAATGCTTTGTCGATGGGGGTGCGGGTGTTCAGCCATTTTGCAACAAGCGATACCGGACCGCGAACCGATTTGGTAATTGCCTTGTTGAAAACGGTTTCGCCTTACTACGATAAAACAGTTGTTGTTGCCGATGTGCTTTTTATTAAGCTATTGGCCGAAGAATCGGTACTTGCCGGGGTTAATTGGTCGAAACTGAAGTGTTGGTTTGTTTCTGGTGGCGACTGGATGCCCGAAACACTTCGCACTTATGTTCATGAATTAACCAACAAAAGTCCCTTCGAAGCTGATAAAGGTTTTTGGTTGGGCGAGTATGGTGTAAGTGAAATTGGCTATCCTTTGTTTTTCGAAACCGAAGAATTGGTTAAGATCAGGGCAAACCTGAAATTTAAATCAAGCCCCGAAAAAGATACACATCCCAAACACACAACGCCTTTTGTGTTTCATTATTTGCCGGCCAGTTATTTTGTCGAAACCCAGCCTTATGGCAAGGGTTTTAGCGAGTTGGTATTTTCTACGCTCAATCAAAGGCGTTTAATCAAATTGCAACGTTACGCAAGCGGCGACTGGGGCGAATTGTTAGGGAACGAATTTTCCGATAAAGTTACTTTGCAGTTGCCTTTGGTTCGTTTTTGGGGGAGGTTGAACAATTTTGTTCAGGTTGGCAATCGCACGGTTCATGTAAGCGATATTAAAGAATTGCTTTTCGAGGATCATGGGTTGGCAAGCCTGGTTACAGGATACTTTTCGCTATACGTTAAAAATGAACATGTTCAGCTCGATGTTCAGCTCAAAAACGGTGCAGCTTCAAATACCTTTGAAGCAAGGCTTTTTAATGAACAAATAGGCCTGTTGTACAAGGGCTTGGTAAAGGTTGAATTCCTGCCATTTTATGAGATGAACAAGTTTTTATCGCTCGATTTTGAACGCAAGTTTAATCCGTTAAAATTTTGATTATGAATGAAATAATATCGGTTCGGAAAATATCGACATTGCACGATTTACGCAATGTTTATAAGCTTACTAACCAGGTTTACAGTCGTAGTGGTATTGCAAGTGCTTCGAACAACGGCATGATGATTTATCACCCCGAACAGGATGTAATGCCGCAAACCCATATTTTTGTTGCCGAAGTTAACGGGCTAATGATTGGTACAATTACTTTATCGATCGATAATGCTTTTGGCTTGATGGTCGATTCGGGTTTTAAGCCAATAATTGATCAATATCGAACAGAATATCAGAATCTTGCGTCGTTTTGGCGCTTTGCCGTTTTGCCCGAATATCAATCAAATTTATTGGTTATGAGAAAGTTGATTGGCTTAAGCGCATTGAGTATGGTTTGGAACAAAGCGCAGGTTTGCTTTTTAATTATCAGCCCTAAGCATATTGGTTTTTACCAAAAGGTACTTGCTTTCGAGGAGGTGGCCTGGGGCATTGATACCAATCCGCATATTAAAGCCGAACACGCTCAGGTTGTATTGATGAAAATCCATATCGAAAAAATTCCTGTAAAATGGATAGCAACTCCCGAAAGTGAGATTTTTGTTCAATGACGTTTTTGTGTTGTTATGGATTATCGCAAAAAAAGCAGGCTTTGGTGCCTGCTTTTTTACTTTTCAGCCCTCGGTGGCTGCCTTTTCTCTATTTTCTGATCGAACAATATTTTTTTACAATAATTTAATTTCATAACTCAATTCAATGGCTTTTCGGTAAACTGCCGATACTCCACAGTATTTTTCCTGCGATAGTTCAATGGCTTTTCGTAGCTTATCAACAGGCAGGTTGTCGCCTTTGAACTCATAAATAATGTGCATTTTCTCGTAATATTTCGGAAAATCCTCGGTTAAATAACCGTCAACACGAACATTGAATGCTTCGGGTTCAATTTTCATTTTTTTGAGGATCATAACCACGTCCATTCCGGTACATCCAGCCAACGAAGTAAGCATAAGCATTTTGGGCCTTGGCCCTTTGTCGTTGCCACCCGACTCGGGCGATGCATCGAGGGTGAGTTTATGCCCGTTGAGTTCGGTTTCGAACTCCATATTTCCTTTCCAGCTAAGTAATGTTTCTTGTTTCATACGTCGTAATATTTTAATACAAAAATGATTTTTTTATTAGTAACGATTTGTAACTCAAGTCACGTAAGGTATTTTACCTATAATTTTAGCTAAAATTTGGTATCCATTGTTAAGATTGACTATATTTACAACTCGAATATTTAAAAAAGCATTTGTTTTATTTAAACAACCGATGTTATGAGAAGTTCAGTTTATACACCGCTTCCAGAAGAAACCGACTTGTCGGGGTTCAAATTTTTCAGGCATCTGACTGATACCGAAATTGGCAAGTTAAATTACGACAAAACCTGTCAGGTATATAAGAAGGGGAGTGTTGTTTACCGCGAGGGAAGCCGTTTGACTGGCTTTTATTGTATTACAAAAGGTATTTTAAAAATATATAAAACTGGTATCGACGGCAAGGAGCAGATTATCCGCTTTGTTAAAGGGGGCGACATTATCGCATTCAGGTCGTTGTTGAGTCAGGAGCTTGCTTGTACAACTGCTAAAGTGATTGACGATGCTGTGTTGTGCCAAATTCCGTACAATACTTTGCTGTATTTGTTGCAAAATAACTGGCGCTTTTCGCATTGGATGATTCAGATTCTTTGCCGTGAATTGCGCGAAGCAAACGATTATATAACCGATATTGCGCAAAAAACCGTTCGTGAGCGCTTGGCCGAGGTGTTGTTGTTGCTTAAAGACAGTTTCGATGTTGACGAAAACAATGTACTGCAAATTGCCTTAACCCGCGAAGAACTTGCCAACATGGTTGGAACAGCTACCGAATCGGTTATCAGGTTGTTATCGGAGTTTAAACAAGATGGTTTGATCGATTTGAAAGGCCGAAAAATTAGGTTCATCGATATCAATACCTTGAGGCGAATGGCCAGCATTTAAAACAGTTTTACTTTGCGATCCACAGTTCGGGGTTCAGCTTAACACTTTCTTTCCATATTTGAAACTTCAATACGGTTTTGTTGTCGTCATCTTTATCTGAAAAAATAAGTC
Organism: Prolixibacteraceae bacterium; assembly: GCA_016933815.1. GTDB lineage: Bacteria > Bacteroidota > Bacteroidia > Bacteroidales > Prolixibacteraceae > Roseimarinus. Next base: position 22,742 of record JAFGAF010000448.1, on the reverse strand, counting down.
CGATATTTTGATTGGTTTCGAGTTGATCGCCCTGTTTTACAAATACCTCTTTAAGATTTGAATAAACGGTGATGTATTCGCCGTGCCTTACTATTACGGCCATGTTTCCGCCCGGAATGGCAAAAACCCTGCTTACTGTTCCTTTGAAAATAGCCCTAGCATTTTCGCCGGGTTTGGTGGTTATGTCAATTCCGTTGTTCTTTATAATTATGTTTTTCATTACCGGATGGGCATGTTCGCCAAACTTGTCGGTAATAACACCGTGTTGTGTAGGCCACGGAAAACGGCCTTTGTTTTTCTCGAAATCGTCGGAAAGTAGCCTGAATTCAGGTGTTCGTGCTACTTCGCGGGCCTTTCGGGCTTCTTCTTCAATAAGCCTTTCAATTTCTTTTTGCAGGCGGTCTTCAATGCGTTGTTGATAACGCAGGTGGTCATTAAGTTCACGTTGTCGTTTTTGCAGCTGAGCCACGTATTGCGACTGTTTTTGTTTTTCGTTGTTCAATACCGATACTTCTTTCATTTGCTGGTTAAGTACCTGTTGTTTCTCCTTTCGGGCAGTTCTCAAATCGCTTGTTTTTAACTCAAGTACTTGCTTTATGGCATCAATTTGTTCGGCTTGTTTTTGTCTGTATTCGGCCATCTGCCTCATGTACAATAATCGTTTGTAGGCTTGGTTGAAGTTTTGACTCGAAAGAATGAATATGATTTTGTTGTAATCGCCTCTTTTGCGGTAAGCTTGTTTTATTAAATTGGCGTAGTCGGTTTTTACTTTTTCGAGGTCTGAACTCAACATCGAAATTGCACCTTCGTTTTGCTCAATTGATTGTTGAATCAGTGCCAGTTCGGTGTTGTAATCTTCTATTAGATTGGTGCGCGATTGTATTTGTTGGTTAACCAAATTCAGCTTATTGAGCGTGGCTTTGGTGTTTTTTCCTGTTTTTTCGAGCAGGTTATTGGTGTATTCAATTTCTTTTCGTGTTTTTTCTTTTTTTACTTCCAGCTCGCTAAGGGTTTGTGCGGGCAACAAACCCGATACAATTAATAAACAAAACAGCAAACATATCCCCAAATTGGTCTTTAAGCGAATTGCCGGTATGTTTTGTTTTTGCCTCATAACTTTTTGCTAAAAGTTGAATCTTTCGTATGTGTCGGGTATTGAAAAGTTGAAGTCCTTTGTTTCGTTTACCGAAGGCCTCGATACTTTTATTTCGAGTTGTAAATTGTTCAATGCCGAGCTGAACGACAGGTTAATTATTTGTGGATAAAGACTGCGCCCAACTGGTTTGTATTCATCGTATTCGACAGTAATTTTTTCGTTATTTTTTATGTCGTTAAATTCAATTCTTCGCAGTACAAAATCGCGTGGGTCGATCCATGCCGAATACGATGTAAACTCTGAGTCGTCCATGCTTTGCATGTAGCGTTTTAGTTTTTGTTGGTTCGATTGTTGCAAAGCGCGGTCGATCTTTCGGTTAAACTGGCTGTCGATGCGGTACTGGTTTGAGTCGATATCGGAAACAATATCTTTTTCGAACAAATTGCTGTCTACCAGTTTGCTTACATCGGCAGTGAGCAGCGCCTGAAGCATTTCGTAACCAATATCGACACCAAACAATTCGTTAATAATTGAAAGTTGATCCTGCACATAGTTCTTCTCTATAAAGTTTACAACTGTTATGCTGTCGGTGGTTATGTGTGCCCGGGCAACAGGCAGGTTCATTTTACGAAGTGTTACAATTAGCGTTTTGTCGTAATCAATTTTTAATTGACCGGTTAATGAGCCCTTTTTGTTGCCATCGTAGTAGCTTATGGCCATTCGTTTCGATTCGTAGCTTTTGTATTCGGGTGCCTGCTTAACTACTTTACGAACAATACGTCCGGTTGACATTGGCTTTGCCTCGTAATATGCTGCTTTTCGCGATACGTTGCACGATGCTATAGTGGCTAAAAATACAATAGCCAAAACTAATTGTAAATATGAATTCTTTTTAAACTGCATTACTCCTCTTCTGCTATATACTTCTTCTCTGCAATTTTTTTCTTCAATGTTTCGGAGGTATTGCCCATTTCGAGCGATTTTTGCCACTGTTCAATTGCTCCGTTTATATCGTTAAGCATGAACAGTATATCGCCGTAATGTTCCACCACTACTTCGCTGCTGTCACCACCGTTTTTCAATGCATTTTCCATGTAGAACTTTGCCAAACGGTACTCACCTTTCATGAAAAGTACCCATGCGTGTGTGTCGAGGTAAGTGGGGTTGTCGGGGTTGGCTTGTATTACTTTGCTGCTCATTAATTCGGCTTTTTCGAGCTGTTCGCCCCTTACCGACAAATAGTAGGCATAGTTGTTTAAAGCCATGTAGTTTTCGGGGTCGTTTTTTATCACTTCTTCGAAAGCGTCAAAAGCTTTGTCGCTTTTGTCGAGGTTGTAAAATGTTTCGGCCCTGTAAAGGTCGAATTGTGCGTTGAGTTGTTTATTGTCAACAACGTAAATTTGGCCGTTGTCGAGCGAACTCAGTGCTTGTTGGTAATTTTTTAGTTGTATGTTCGATACAGCATTTAACAAATACAACATTGGTTGCGTTGGAAAAAGCTGCATGGCTTTTTGGCTGTTTGCCGCCATCGATTCGAAATCGGATAGCTGATTTTCGGTTATCAATAATTGTTCCCACAACATGTATGAATTTGGGTCGGTTTCGATGGCTTGTTGCATGTAATCGCGGGCTTCGGAAGTACGTTCGCGTTGCATTAAAAAATCGGCCATAATGCCGAAGCTCCTGGCATCGTCGGGGTGAATTTTCAATACAATTTTAATGAGGCTTTCGAGCTGTTCGTCGCTAATTTTCATTTCAGCAGGTGCTGTGCTCAACATCAGGTAAAGCTGAATTTTTGTTTCCAATTCGACATTCTTGTTCGAAAAGCCTTTGAGGGCATAATCGTAGCCTTTTGTTATGTCGTTGTTTTGAATGTAGAGGGTTGCCAGTGAGAAGTTTACAAAGCCATTCGACGGGTCAATTTCAATTACTTTGTCGTAAAATTCGAGGGCTTTTTTCAGGTTGCCGTCTTCTTTGTACATATCGGCTAAAATGCCATAATATTCGGGTACTTCGGGAGCAAATTCAATTAGTTTTTCAATTTCGGCATATGCTTCTTTATTTTTGCCGGCCTGACGATAAATGTTTTGTCGCGAAAGAGCTATTTGTTCGTTGTAGCCCATGTTCTTTTCCAAATCGTTATAAGCTTTGATTGCTTTATCGGTATCGCCCGATGTTGAAAGCAATATTGCATTCATGTACAGGAAATCAATATTATCGGGTTCTTGTTTAATAAGATCGGTGTATATTTCGCTGGCTTCGGTGTATTGGTTGCTGTTTTGGTAAATTTGTGCCAAAAGAATTTTGTACCAACGGTTGTTGGGGTTAATTTGTGTTGCTTTTTGAAGCAATAACTTGGCAGTAACCAATTCGCCCTTCGAAGCATAAATGTTGGCTAATTCGTACAGCGAGGCAGCCGATTGCGGGTTAATTTCAACGCAATTGTTGAAATATTGGATAGCCATTTCGGCGTTGCCCAGCATTTTTTGTTTCAAGCCTTCGATGTATAAATATTCAAATTCAATTTTCTTTTCTTCCGATAAGTTGGTTTGTTTGTTTATTTGATTTTGTTGCTCCGAAGTTGCGTTCTTTGTGGTTTTACAGCTCATAAAAGCAACAACAAAAACTATAATAATAGCAATGCTTAACTTGTTCATTCTTTTTCCCTTCATCTATTTTTTGCCGGTATGGCCAAAGCCTCCGGCTCCTCTTTCGGTTTCTTCCAAAAATTCAACTTCGCTCCAGTCAATAGTTTCGTGTTTGGCTATAATCATTTGGCAAATTCGTTCCCCATTTTCGATTGTAAAATCCTGGTTCGAGAGGTTTACAAGAATAATACCAATTTCGCCCCTGTAATCGGCATCAATAGTGCCCGGTGTGTTGAGCACCGATATGCCGTGTTTTAATGCCAAACCGCTGCGTGGCCTTATTTGTGCTTCGTGTCCTTTGGGGAGTTCAATGTATAAGCCGGTGGGTATCAATGCTCTTTCGAGAGGTTTTAATACTACTTTTTCGTTAAGCCAAGCCCTGATGTCCATTCCGGCCGATAAAATTGTACTGTATGTTGGCAACGGATTATTCGATTTGTTAACTATTTTAACGATCATTTTAAGCCAGTTGTTTTACGTTTAACACTTAATAACTAAAATATTACCACTTTCATTTTTCAGCCCGCTAAGATATACATTCTTAATCTTATATCCGAAAACGATTTTTCATTTCGAATATATTTGTCAAATTTTTAAAAATGAATGGATTTTATGCTCTTTAAATCTATACATTATCCTTACGGCTAAACAAAAAGCTGCTTTTAAAGTTTTTAATATTTATATTTGCACTAGATGTAAAAATAATTTACCGTTAGAATAATGATGGAACAAATTCCAAGTTGGGTGGGCAAAACGGTGCTGGTGGTTGAAGATGAGGAGGTTGCCAGATACTTCTACAAAACGGCATTGCAAAATACCGGTGTAAAGGTTTTATTTGCGGTAAATGGTGCCGAAGGGGTGAGAATTGCTTCCGAAACCGAAAAAATCGATTGTATATTGATGGATTTGCGTTTGCCTGTTATGGATGGTTACGAGGCTACTCGAAATATTAAGGCAATGTATCCCAATATCCCATTAATTGTTCAAACTGCCTATGTATTAAGTAACGAAAGGTTAAAAGCATTTCAGTCGGGGTGCGACGAATTTATTTCGAAGCCGGTAAGCCTTCGTACTTTATTCACTGTGCTGCATAAATACCTCGATTAGTCAACCATTGGCGTAAATGCGTCTTCAATATGGTTTAATTCGTATTTGCCGTTTCCGAACCATTTTATGGCTATAACATCGAAACGGGTTTCAAAATCAATTTCATTTTCAAGTATGTAAGCTTCGGCTGCGTGGGTCAAAAACCTGATTTTCTGATCGGAAATTGAATCGCGCGGTTCTTCGTAAATGGCTGCGCTTCGTGTTTTCACCTCAACTATCACCAATTGTTTGTTGTAGGTGGCAATTATGTCTATTTCGGCATTTTTATAGTACCAGTTTCGGGCTTTTATATAATATCCTTTTTTGATAAGGTGTTCAAAGGCAATTTGTTCACCCATTTGTCCGAGGTCTTTTTGTACGGTCATTTTTTTGTTTTTATTGAACGAATGTTGATTTTTTTGGGTTGACAACAATTTTTGCTTCTGCTCCTAATTTGAGCGGAAAATTGTTGTTTTGGTGCCCTGCTTCAAAATTGAACATCACCGGGAATGCATAGTCTTTTATCGCATCGGTAATAATTTCTTCAAGGGTTTTGCCAAATTTATTGGGGTGGTCTTTCATGCCAGTGAAGTGGCCAACAATAAGACCCGCAAGGTTTTCAAGCTTTCCTCCTGTTTTGAGGTTCATCATCATTCGGTCGAGGTGGTAAAGGTACTCGCCCAAATCTTCAATAAAAAGAATTTTCCCATTGGTGTCGATATCGTAAGGGGTTCCGCGCAGGCTGTAAATCATTGAAAGATTACCGCCTACAACTGGCGCGCTTGCTTTGCCCGGTCGGTTGAATTCCGAAGACTCAACCTTGTACGAAAGTTTTTTTCCATTCAATGCATCAATTAAAAATCGAAAACCCACCGAGGGCTGTTCGTTATCGGTAAAGTGTTTCGGCATTGGGCCGTGTATCGAAGCGATGCCCAATTGCTGAATTTTAGCGTGTAAGGCAGTTACATCGCTGAAGCCAACTATCCATTTCGGTTTTGCAGCAAAGCCCGACCAATTAATCAGTTCGGAAGTTCGCAGGCTTCCGTAGCCACCGCGCGAACAAATAATGGCTTTCACCTCGGGGTTGTCGAGCATCAGTTGCAAGTCGGATGCCCTTTGTTGGTCGGTGCCTGCAAATTGTCCGTTTTTTGAAAAAACATAACTGCCGAGCTGTACTTTATAGCCAAGGCTTTGCAAAAGTTCAACTGCAGGTTCAACTACCGATTGATTAATTACCGATGCCGTTGAAACAATTCCAATGGTATTGCCGGGTTCAATGTAGGGTGGAATTATGTTCATAAAACTTTTTGCGCTTGTTTATGGCAAAGATAATGTTTTATGAAACGGAAAAAGAAGTGTACTAGCTGTTTTGTCTTCGCATAATGCAGTGCTTGTCGTTACAAATGTTGCATTTATAGGATGCCCTGCGTAAATTTTTACCAATGCCAATTATGCCACTTACCGATTTAACGGGTGTCATTAACGACGAAGGGCTTAAGCTAACACCACATTGCATATTGCTTAACAACTCAAAAAGCATGAGTTGTTCCGTTACCGGCCAGTTGCAATAGCCGGGGCTAAAACGGTTACTTACGTTTTGGCCTTTTGTGTTAACCAATTCGGCAATGCGAAGGTGCAACAATTCGCTTAAATTTTCGGCCAGTTCCGATCCAACTAAATCGAAAATAAGGCCTTCGAGTCCATTGCCGGCTGCCATTTCTTTTTTCGATAAGTTTTCGATTTGCGGGCCGGCAGTGGCAATAAACAGGGCAATGGCTTCGCTGCGTTTTAACATGCTGCAAACCACTGCACCTGTTTTGAATATTTTGCCTTCAATTGTTATTGTTTTTTTTGTAAGATCGAATTGCGGATTTTCAAAAATTGCAAAACAAGCCTTCGGTTGTACTAATTGTAGTCCTGTACTAATTGAGTTGTCAATCAGCTCCATCAAATAACTGTCGGCATCGGTAATTTGCATGCCCATTCCTTTGAGTATGTTTTCAATATCGACATGCAGGTGTTCGGGTTTGATATGCAATTCTTTATTTAACATACCCGTGTTAAGCTACTTGTGCATTTAAATAGCTTACTGCGCTTTGCGGGTCGTGGGCATAGGCATTGGCACCAATTTCTTTACTGAAAGCATCGGTTACCGGTGCACCGCCAACAATTAGCTTAATGTTGGGATATTGTGCATGTATTTCGTTCACTGTGTTTTTCATGCTTTGCATGGTGGTGGTAAGTAGTGCCGACAGTCCAACAATTGCTTCGGGATGTTCGGCAATGGCTTGTAAAAATTTGGGCGTTTTTACATCAACGCCTAAATCAATAACTTCCCAGCCTGCCCCTTCAACAATCATGGCTACAAGGTTTTTGCCAATGTCGTGCAAGTCGCCTGCAACTGTACCAATAATGAATTTTCCTTTTCGTTTTACTTCGCCGCTTTGAAAAAATGGTTTAAGGTGTTCCATCGAGGCGTTCATTGCTTTGGCCGAAATGAGCATTTGGGGTACAAATATTTTTTTCTGACTGAATTTTTCACCCACTTTTTCCATTGCGGCAATTAAAGCATCATTCAAAATTTCGATAGGTTTTATGCCCATTTCGAGCGCTTGCCTGGTAAGTTCGTCGGCGCCGTCCATTCCTTTCATCGCAGGAGGAAACGGAGCATCCTTGTTCACCTTTCCCATTTCGACACATTCCGATAATTTTTTCAATAATTCTGCTGAATCCATTTGATTTGCTGATTAGTTGATTATGTTTGTTTAGTTGTTATTGCATTTGTTTTACTTTTTGTGCTATTTGCCTGATGTGTTCAGGAGTGGTTCCGCAGCAGCCACCAATAATGTTGGCACCTGCCGAAACAAGTTTCTCAACCAATGAAGCCATTTGCTCAGGGGTTTCCAAAAAGTGAGTCTCGCCGTTCTCGTAAACCGGAGCGCCGGCATTGGCGTGAATGAGTATCGGTATTTCGGCATTTACAGACCGTATGGCTTCCGAAATTGCAATCATGTTCTCCATGCCGTTGCCACAATTGGCTCCAATAATATTTGCTCCTGCATCAATTATTGTTTGAACCATATCGGCCGGAGCAATGCCCATCATTGTGTAAAAGTCGCCATCGGGTGTTTTGTCGAAGGTCATTGTACAAATAATTTCACAATTGGTGTTTTCGCGGGCTGCACTAACAGCTGCGCGTGCTTCGTCAATATCGGTCATGGTTTCAATAACCAAGGTGTCGGCACCACCATCGGCAAGTGCAATGGCTTGTTCTTTAAAAGCCTCGTAATACTCGTCGTAGGTAACATCGCCCATTACCAACATTTTACCACTGGGGCCAATTGAGCCCAATACGTGTTTGTTCGGTCCGGCCGCTTTACGCGATATTTGGGCAGCTGCTTTGTTTATTTCATAAACCTTATCGGCCAGCCCGTATAGTTCAAGCTTGAAGCGCGATCCGCCAAAGCTGTTGGTTTCAATCATATCGGCGCCGGCATCGATGTAGCTTTTGGCTATGTCGAATACTTCGTTGGGATGTTCGAGGTTCCACAGTTCGGGGCATTCTCCCGGCTGTAAACCTTTTTGTTGCAAAAATGTGCCCCAGGCACCGTCCGAAACCAATATTTTTCCGGTTTTTATTTTATCGGCAATTGTTTCCATGGAAATATTTTAGGTTAACGTTTCAAAATTAATCGAAAGCCGGCAAGTTTTCTAATTATTTTTAAAGAAGCGAATTTTTAAGCCTTTTTAGGTGGAATAGATTGTTGTTTTGGTGGAAGGAATGATACTGGGCAATATTTAAGGCTGTTTTTTTTGAGTGAATTGGAGAATTGTGCTAATTTCAGTCGCTTTTTAAATAGATATGAATAACGTAACTTAATAAAGTGATACATGACTGATAAACAATGGAGCGATCTGGTTGCCTTAGTAAAAGGTGAATCAAGCAATGAAAAAATTCCTACTGGTTTTATTATCGATTGTCCTTGGCTGCCCAATTGGTATGGAATTTCGATTCTCGATTATTTTTCGAACGATGAATTGTGGCTGAAAGCTAACCTGAAAGCGCTCGAAACCTTCCCCGATGTGATGTTTTTGCCCGGTTTTTGGAGTGAATACGGCATGTGTACCGAGCCGTCGGCCTTTGGTGCCAAAACTGTTTTCTGGTCCGATGAGTTTCCTTTTGCCGATAAGGTAATTCATTCGAGCGACGATATTGACCAGCTTGAAGTTCCCAACCCCGAAACCGATGGTTTACTGCCTTTTATGCTCAACAGGTTGAGGGTTGCCCGTCCGGCTATTGAGGCTGCTGGCCATAAAATTCGTTTTTCGGTTTCGCGTGGCCCGCTTAATATTGCTTCATTTCTGATGGGTACTACTGAGTTGCTCACTACCATGATGATGGAACCCGATAAAGTGCACAAACTTTTGCGTGTTATTACCGATTTTCTTAAAAAATGGCATCAAATTCAGCACGAGGCAATTCCAACTATAGAGGGCATTATGATGCTCGACGATATTGTGGGTTTTGTTGGCGAAGACGAATTTGTGGAATTTGGCCTTCCATACTTAAAAGAACTTTACAACACCAACGACAAGGTTAAACTTTTTCATAACGATGCCGATTGCAGCATGTCGGTTAAATTTTATCCCGAAATTGGTATTAACCTTTATAACCCCGGGCTCGATTTGTCGATTTCCGAAATACAGGAAGCCACACAACACCAATTGGTGGTTTTGGGCAGTTTGCCACCGCGCGATGTGTTGGCCGCATGCACACCCAACGAAGTTTACGAACAAACCAAAGCAATGTTGGCGGCAGTTGCCGATCGATCAAAATTAATGGCTTCGTGCGGGGGCGGAATGCCACCCAAGGTGAGCACCGAAAACATTAATGCCTTTTTAAAAGCCGTAAACGAAGCCTGAAAATTTTTAAAATTTCGAATAAAAGCCGCATTTGATCAAAAAAACAAGTCGGCTTTTATTTATTCACTTTTATCCTAATTTGCTAATAAACAGTGCTTGACTGTTTTTGCTGTAAAAATTGACCATTATATTAATGTTAATGCTTTAGAAAGTTGCGCTGTGCTTGCTTTTTCTGTTTAGGTTTGCAGCTTTAAAATGAATATAATTTTATGAAAGGATTACAAATTGGGGGGCTAAACATTCCTGTCCCAATTATTCAAGGTGGAATGGGTGTTGGTATCTCGCTGTCGAAATTGGCAGCAGCTGTGGCCAACGAAGGTGGAGTAGGCGTAATTTCATGTGCCGGTCTTGGCCTTGTTTATCGCGATAAAGCAAAAAATTATCTGCAATCAAATATCGAAGGGCTTAAAAACGAAATCAAAAAAGCCCGCGAAGCAACAAAAGGTATAATTGGCGTTAACATTATGGCGGCACTTACCAATTTCGAAGACATGGTGCGCACCACCATTGCCGAAAAGGCCGACATTATTTTTGCCGGTGCAGGGCTGCCCTTAAATTTGCCGAGCTTTTTGAAGCCCGACAGTGTAACGCGCTTGGTACCAATTGTTTCTTCGGGAAAAGCAGCCCGGTTGATTTGCTCGAAATGGCAGGCAAGCTACAATTATCTGCCCGATGCTTTTGTGGTTGAAGGCCCCAAAGCAGGCGGTCATTTGGGTTTCAAAAGAGAACAAATTGAAGACATGAATTATTCGCTTGAACAGTTGGTGCCCGATGTGGTTCGCGAAGTGAAATTCTTTGAAGAAAAGTACGGAAAAGAAATACCCGTTATTGCGGCAGGTGGCATTTACGATGGTAACGATATGTACAGCATTATGGCCAAAGGCGCTAAAGGCGTACAGCTTGGAAGCCGTTTTGTTACTACTGTTGAGTGCGATGCTTCGGATGTGTTTAAACAACAATACATTGATGCCTCCGAAAACGAAGTGGAAATAATACAGAGCCCTGTTGGTATGCCCGGTCGTGCCATTGGAAACGCTTTTATCGATAAAGTTAAACAAGGGCTTAAAATGCCAAAAACATGTCCGTTCCATTGTATTAAAACTTGCGATATTAGTAAAAGCCCCTATTGCATTGTTACGGCTTTGTACAATGCAGCAAAGGGAAATATGAAAAACGGTTATGCTTTTGCAGGTACTAATGCTTTCAAAGCTACTCAAATATCGACTGTTAAAGAGGTGATGAACGATTTGGTTGATGGTTTTAAAAAGAAAGCCGAAGAAGCTCAACTTAAAATTCAAAACATTTTAGCTTAACAATAGGGAAGTTCGTTGGTGTTTCATCTGTGTTTTTTGCAAAATATTTTACCTTTGCGAATCATAAATTTTTAATATAAAATAAAGATGAAACGTCAGGAAATCAAAGAAATTTTGAAGTCGGATGCTTTTGGCAGCACCATTAAAGTGAGTGGTTGGGTTCGTACAAAACGCGAAAGCAAAAATGTCAATTTCATAAATTTGAACGACGGTACGGTACTTAGCAACCTTCAGGTTGTTGCCGATGTTGAAGCTTTTGGCTCCGAACTCCTGAAAAAAATAAATACCGGTGCAGCAATAACGGTTGTTGGCGAGCTGGTTGAGTCGGGCGGTCAGCAGGCTGTTGAGCTTATTGCCAAACAAATCGAAGTGGTGGGCGAGGCCGATCCCGATAAATATCCGCTGCAACCGAAAAGGCACAGTCTTGAGTTTTTGCGCGAAATTGCTCATTTGCGTTTCCGTACCAATACTTTTAGCGCTATTGCGCGTGTGCGTCATTCAATGATTTTTGCCGTGCATAAGTTTTTTACCGAAAAAGGTTTTTTCAACATTCATACGCCAATTATTACTTCGAGCGATGCCGAAGGTGCAGGCGAAATGTTTCAGGTTACCACTCTCGATATGGCCAATCCGCCACTCAACGAGGAAGGAAACATTGACTACAGCAAGGATTTCTTCGGGAAAAAAACCAACCTTACCGTTTCGGGGCAGCTCGAAGGTGAGCTTGCTGCATTGGCGCTTTCGAAAATTTATACTTTCGGGCCAACATTCAGGGCCGAAAACTCAAACACTTCGCGCCACCTGGCCGAGTTTTGGATGATTGAACCTGAAATGGCTTTTTACGATCTGAACGACAACATGGACCTTGCCGAGGAATTTCTGAAATACCTCATCCAATATGCCCTCGATAATTGCATCGAAGATCTTAAGTTTTTGAGCGATAGGCAACAGCAAGAAGAAAAGAACAAGCCACAAGATCAACGTTCGATGGAACTGATTGAAAAACTGAAGTTTGTGGCCGAAAACGATTTTGTTCGCTTAACTTATACCGAAGCCATTGATATTCTGCAAAACTCGAAACCGGCAAAAAAAGGTCAGTTTCAGTACGAAGTGAAAGGTTTTGGTACCGATTTGCAAAGCGAACACGAACGTTACCTTGTTGAAAAGCATTTCAAAAAACCGGTTATCCTGATCGATTATCCTGCCAACATTAAGGCTTTTTATATGAAGGTGAACCCCGATGGCAAAACCGTAGCTGCTATGGATGTGCTTTTCCCGCAAATAGGCGAAATTATTGGAGGCTCACAGCGCGAAGAACGTTACGATGTATTGGTTGAAAAAATGAAGAAGATGGACATCCCGCTCGAAGAAATGGACTGGTACCTCGATACCCGCCGTTACGGTTCGGTACCACACAGCGGTTTTGGCTTAGGTTTCGAAAGGCTTATTACTTTTGTAACCGGCATGGGCAACATTCGCGACGTGATACCTTTTGCACGTACTCCGCAAAACTGCGAATTCTAAAAATAATTGATTATATCTGGTTATCCGAAAGGATATTGGGGCAATGGTTTTTATACTGTTGCCCTTTTTTAGTTGTTTAAATAAAAGAGGCTGTATTTTTCAATACAGCCCCAAAATGGAAATAAGCTTTAAAGTAGGGTAAGAAAAATTGTTTGTTAGTGTTTCGTTTTAGAACTTTATGGAAAGGCCGGCCATAAAATTGATGCCTGCCTGAGGAAAATAACCATCCATGGTATAACGTTCGCCTCCCAGTAAATAGGAATAAACCCATGCATTCGATTCGTACTGGTGGTTCAGTAAATTGTTCACCATTAACGATAGTTTAACCGACTTGGCAAAGCTTGGGTTAAGCGTATAGCTCAGCAATAAGTTATTTACAAAGTAAGGGTCGAGCTGGCGCTGGCTGTTTGCGCTGTTATCGATGTATTGTTTGCCAACATATTGCGAAATGAGTGAAATGTTCAACTGCTCAATTGGTTCAATGCTGATGTTGCTGTTGGCAACTACCGATGGCGAAAAGGCAATGGTGGTGGTGCCAAGGTCAAATGCTTCTTGCCCCCAGGTATCCCAATTATCAACATATTCGGTAAAGTTTAAAATTCGGTTTTGGCTCAATGTGGCGTTGGCTTCCCATTTCACTTTTTTGGTAAGGGCAAAACCTGCCATCAGCTCAATTCCCCTGCGATAGCTGTTTTCAACGTTCACCATAATGGCCGATCCAACATCGTTTATTTCGCCGGTAAGCACCAGTTGGTTATCGTAAACCATGTAATAAATGTTGGCGCCGGCGCTTATTTTTTCGTTGTTGTATTGGTAGCCGGCTTCAAAATCGTTCAGCTTTTCGAAAGTGGGTTGAGGTCCTTCGGGATTGGAATCGGTAAGGTTGCTGCGGCTAGGTTCGCGATGCGCTACAGCCCACGAAGCATAAGCTTTTGCGTTATTTGCAATTTGATAGAAAATACCCAGTTTGGGGTTCAGAAAGTTGTAGGTGTGTTGTTGGTCAAGCGTACGAAAATCATCGTCGAAGCCCTCAATTTTGTATTCGATGTTTCGGTATTGTACATCGGCATAAAGGTTAATGCTTTGGCTTAACGCAAAATTGTATTTCATGTAGGTATTGAAATCTGTTTTATTTCCACGGTTGCGATACCATTCATCGTTGAGGTTTGTTTCGCCCGCGTTCTTCATCCAAACAAAAGTACCGTAATGATCGCCTATGTAACGGTTCCAGGCACCGCCAAAAGTAATGTCGGACCGGTTTTTTTGATAAATTACCGAAAATGTAGCTCCGCCAAAGTGGTTGTCGAGCCATTTGCGCCTTATAATGTCGGTGCGTGCAATGGTTGTGTCGGCAATTACAACAGGGCTTAATTCGTATTTCGAAATTTTATCGTTGGGTTTGTATTGTTCGTAATAACCCAACCCGCGGGTGTAATGCCCTGCAATGTTCATGCTCAAATAATTGCCAAAGCGATGGGTAAGCAACAATTGATAATGGTCTTGCTGGTAGTTATCGGTTTCGTTCTCGTAAGTGTAAATATTGTATGTTCGGGGATTTGATGCTATCATTTCTTCGGTTTCCTGTTCCGAAATAAGGCCATGTTCGCCGTAACGTTTCATGCCGTCAATATCGCTGTTGAGCCTTACCGATGGAATGCCGTTCCATGCCTGGTAGGTTTTCTCGGTACCCGAAAAAATGTTGGCTTTCAAAATTGTGTTTTGGGCATAGTAGGCACCCGAAACATAAAACGATTTAAGGTTGCTGAACGAGCGGTCGATAAAGCCATCGGAGGTGATTTTCGACAGGCGAGCATCGAAAATAAAGCCGCTTTTCATGAGCCCGGTTCCTACGTTAAGGCTGTTTTTAAGTGTATTGAACGAACCGGCTGCTCCGCTGTATTCGGCATAAGCATCGGTTTTTAATGTGGTAGTTTGCATGTTAATGGTTGCGCCAAAAGCGCCTGCCCCGTGTGTTGATGTGCCAACGCCGCGTTGTACCTGAACGTTATCGACCGAGGTGCTGAAATCGGGCATGTTCACCCAAAAAACGCCGTGCGATTCGGCATCGTTGAGCGGAATACCGTTTATGGTAACGTTAATGCGATTGGCATCGGTACCCCTAATGCGAAAATTAGTGTAACCTACGCCCGCGCCTGCATCGCTGCTGGCAACAAACGATGGGGTGGCCGATAGCAGATAGGGCACGTCCTGACCGAGGTTTTTTGATTCAATTAGTTCTTTTTTGACTGTTGTTGAAGTGAAAGGCGACTTTTCGCCTGCGCGCGTTGCATACACAAAAATGTCTTCGGTGAGAATGCTTTCCTCGGTTAAAATAAACTCGATGTTGGCATTGCTTTTTAGTTCAATTTTTTTGGTTTGTTTTTTATAGCCAATGTACGCTGCCGAAATTTTCAGCTCTCCGGCAGGTATATTGCTGAACGAGAATTGACCGTCGGGGCCGGTTATTACACCTTGTGTTGTTCCGTTAATTATTACACTGGCACCCGGTAGTGCTTCACCCTTTTCCGATACTACTTTTCCACTCAGGCTAAATTGTGCCCAAACCGAATTGGCCAGCAATAATGCTGTAGCCAACAATAAAAATAAACGTTGCATTTTTAAAAATTTATGGTTAACGAATAACCAATGAGGCAGGATTTGTTATCCTGTTTACACCTTCCCTTCGCCGGTACTAACCGTATCAGGTTCAGAGGGTTTAATCTCAGCCCTTTATTGTTAAATTCCAAATTCCAAAAATCAAATTCCAAATTGGATTTTGATATTCGGGCTTTGGGATTTATCACGCATCAATTGCGTGAATGGGCACCCCATTGTGTGAAATATCGCTGCAAAGGAAATAAAAAAAACTTGACGATTCAAAACTTAAAACTCTTTTTTTTATTACTGAATGGCTTCGTCGAGTTCGCTAAGTGTTGCTTGTAGTTGGTTCAAGTGTCTGCCGTACAGTCGTTTGAAAAAGAAATGAAAGAGCAGGTAGTAAACCGATAAAATAATCGAAATAGCTACACCAAAAGTTAAAATCATTATAGTTTTGCTCAGCGTACCCAATTGTTCCGGATCGATTCCTTTTTCGCTGAGCTGATAATTATATTCCATGAAAAAGCCCAGACTGAAGGTGGCAACAACATAAAGCAGAACAACAATCAGTATAACATAGAACATTTTCTTGTAGGAAGTTATGATGCCGATGAGCCTGATGAGCCTGTTTCGAAGCTGGCCATTACATGCGTTCGTTTTTTCGAGTTTGCGGTAACGTACAAAAAATATTATAATTGCCAGTGCAATAAGTAAATAGATGAACATTTCGGCCGCCAACGACCAGTCAATCAAGGGGCTGGTCATATAGGGTTTGTTCATTGTTTTTTCGAACCAGGGGGTAGCAATAAAATCGATGGTAAATCCTAAGGCAATCCATGCCAGTACAATGCCAATGCCAATGCGGATGTTGCGCCCTACACGTTCGCTTAAATCGGTGGTTTTTTTGCTCAACATTTTGCTGAAATCGCCTTCCGACAGTTTATGTTCGTTTTTTGTAGAGAACTCGCCCCAAGCTTTTTTTAATTCGTCAAGTTCCATTATTGATCCCCCATCAATTTTTTAAGTTTCAACTTAATCCTGTTCATTTTAACCCTGACGTAGTTTTGTGTTATACCAACAATCTCGGCAATTTCTTCGTATTTTTTGTCTTCGAGAAAGAGCAAAACAATCGACTTTTCGATGCCGGTTAATTGCGTTATCGCTTTGTGCAGCATTTTAATTTTCTCTTCTTGTGCTTCGTCGTATTCAATGGCTGCAATTTGAATATTGTCATGGTCAATACCATCTTTGTCGGGCCTGCGCTTATCTTTCTTAAAATGTGTAATTGCTGTGTTAAGCGACACGCGGTACATCCAGGTCGAAATTTTCGATTCGTTCCTGAATGAGGGAAACGATCGCCACAGTTGGGCAACTATTTCCTGAAAAAGGTCTTCGCGGTCTTCGGCAGTATCGCAATACACGCCACAAACCTTATGGATAATTCCCTGGTTTTCGGTTATGGTATTTAAGAAAGCTTCGTTATCCATTTTTCACATTGGTAACAAAAGATTGCTGATCATTACACTTTAAGCCATTTTTAATTGGTTGATTTCAATTTGTGTTAAAAACCTCCATTTTCCGCGTGGTACATTTTTTTTGGTAAGTCCGGCAAAGAAAACCCTGTCGAGCTTTTCAACGTTGTAGCCATAGTGTTCGAATATGCGACGGACAATGCGGTTGCGGCCCGAGTGAATTTCGATGCCAATTTCGCGTTTGTTTTCTTCGTCGGCATAATCGATGGCGTCGGCAGCAATGCGGCCATCGTCGAGGTCGATACCTCGGGCAATTTCGAGCAGGTGGTTTTTGGTGAGTGGTTTGTCGAGCACAACATGGTAAATCTTTTTTATGTTGTGGCTGGGGTGGGTGAGTTTTTTCGACATATCGCCATCGTTGGTGAAAAGCAAAACACCGCTGGTGTTAAGGTCGAGGCGTCCTACAGGGTAGATGCGTTCTTTGCAGGCATTTTGTACCAAATCCATCACTGTTTTGCGCTGTTGCGGGTCGTCGGTTGTGGTAACGTAGCCCTTTGGCTTGTTCAGTAAAAGGTAAACTTTTTGTTGTGGGTTTAGTATCTGTCCGCTGAATTTTACTTCGTCGCTGATTGATACTTTGGTACCCAATTCGGTAACAATTTTACCGTTAACGGTAACGCATCCGGTTTCGATGTATTTATCGGCTTCGCGGCGCGAGCAAACACCTGAATTCGACAAGTAGCGGTTGAGCCTTAGTGTATCGTCGTTTTTACGTGGTTTAAACGATGGGGTAGTGTTGGTTCGGGGGGCAAAGCTTTTTTTAAGTGGTTTATCGGTACCTGTTTTTGCAAAACTTTTTGTTGTTCCGCTATTCCTTTCAGGTTTTTCGTTGGCACTAACGCGCGATTTTCCTACGCGCTTGCCCGAAGGAACGCGTTCGCTATCGCGCTTTTCGGAAGCACTTTTGCCATATGTTTTTTTGCCCGGACGGCCGGTGTTACGTTGTTCAGCCGACTTTGGGCCTTTCGAAAATGATGCTCGCTTGTTGTTTTCTTTCTTTTGCATTTGCTAAATTTTTGGCAAAGGTCGCACAATTTTTAGATTTTTTGGATCAGGCAACAAACAAAAATCGAAATTCAGCCGCGAATTCATTAATTTTTAATGCAATAGTTCGTTTGTTAGCGCTTTGTTGATTTTTTTGTTTACGGGTTTGAGGTAAAATTTAACGCCTTTATGAATTATTCGTCGCAAATACGTTTCTACTTTTGTATATTTGACACAAAACATATTTATTGCTGCACGTTTGAGAAAACTGATCAAAAATAGCATTCTGCTTGTCAATTTTATTTTTGCACTTATGCTGCTGATGAGCTACTTGGTTCCGCATGTCGATCCCGGTAAATTTTGGTGGCCATCGCTGTTGGGTTTGCTGTATCCGTATTTGCTGATTGTGAACATTGTTTTTGCTGTTTTTTGGCTAGTTACCTCTTGGAAATTCTTGTTTATTTCGCTTTTGTGTGTGCTGGCGGGTTATAATTTGCATCGCAACTTGTATAAAATAAACGGACAGGGTGGCAATTTCGACTCATCGGTTAAGGTGCTTACCTACAATGTGAATCACTTTTATACTTATTTGGCCAATAAAACCGACAGTAATAATATTTTGAATTTTATTGCTGCTCAAAATGCCGATATTATTTGTTTGCAAGAAACTAAGCTTCAGAAAAATGGGGAATTAAACCCACTTCAACTTAAAAAACGTTTTTCGGGTATTAAGCATTTGCAATTGGCGCACCAAAGTACATGGAACGGTCCGGTAACTTTTACTCGTTATCCAATTGTTAATATGGGAGAACTGAGGTTCGAAGGTTCCAACAACATGGTTATTTTTACCGATATGTTGATTGCAGCCGATACTGTAAGAGTTTACAATTGTCATTTGCAATCGTACGGTATTCGTCCCGAAGATTATTCGATGATGGACTCGCTTTCGATTGAGAACGTGAAAATTGATGAGGTTAAAACGCTTGGGCGTAAACTTAGGGACGGATACAAAATGCGTTCGGTGCAAGTAGGTATATTAAAAAAACACATCCATGAATGCCCTTACCGCCTGATTGTTTGCGGCGATTTTAACGACACTCCCAATTCTTTTACTTACCAGCAAATAGGCGAGGATTTGTTCGATGCTTTTGTGGTTTCGGGCAAGGGTTTGTCGAATACTTATCGCGGAAAATTGCCCTCGTACCGTATTGATTATGTGATGTATTCAGAGGGTTTCGATGCCTATAACTACAGAAGGCATAAGCTTGAATATTCCGATCATTTTCCGCTTACGGTCGATTTAATTCCTGTTATACCCAAATAACAGTTTTTTTAAAAAATTACGAAGATTTTATTGGATTTTTTGGAGTAGAACAACAGCGTACGACGATATTCCCTCTTCGCGGCCTACAAAGCCCAGTTTCTCGGTGGTTGTGGCTTTTATTGAAATTTGTTTGGGATCGAGTTCTAGAATTTCGGCCATGCATTTACGCATTGCCGGCAAGTGTGGCATTAATTTGGGTTTTTGGGCGCAAATTGTGCTGTCGATATTTGCAATTTGATAAGCTTCGGCGGTAATCAGTTCGCAGCATTTTTTGAGTAATAATTTGCTGTCAATGTTTTTGAAATTTTGGTCGGTATCGGGAAAGTGCTGTCCAATGTCGCCCAAGGCAAGTGCTCCAAGCATGGCATCGCAAATGGCATGTATAAGCACATCGCCATCGGAATGGGCAACGGTGCCTTTGTAATGGTCGATGAGTATGCCGCCCAGCCAAAGGGTTTCGCCTTCGGCCAGGGCATGCACATCGTATCCGTTTCCTATTCTGAAATTCATTGTATGTTAGCGACGGTTGCGGCCTTGGTTACTGAAACTTTGCAGGTCGAAGCCCAAGGTGAAACGCAAGGTATTGCCCAGAGGGCTTGTTTTGGTTAAAGTGGCAATGTACGAAAAGTCGATTGAGAAAACGTTCATTTTCAGTCCGGCACCAAACGACAAATATTTACGGTCGCCTTTGTCTTTGTGTTCGCTGAAAAAACCTGTCCGAATGGCAAATTGTTCGGCATACAGGTATTCGGCACCAAACGAGTAGGTTATTTCCTGAAGTTCTTCAGAAAAGCCTCCCGGTGCATCGGCAAACGATTTGAATATCCCCATAATTGGGCCTACATTCTGGTTGGCATTAGGGTCGAAACGCCTGTTGCCAAATTCATCGATATAGTAGGCTGTTGTGGGTATAAGCAGTTTGTTTACATCGAAGGAAAACGACATTTTGTTGTATTTGTCGATTTCGGTGGTGTACGTTGTTCCTATGCGCAAGTTGGTGGGAATGAAATCTTTGAGAGCACCACCATCGTACGAGATTTTTGAGCCGATGTTCGAAATATTAACCCCTACGGCAAAGTTCGATTCTTTGCGCGATTGTATAAATGATTTGTTGTAGAAAAAAGAAACATCGGAAGCAAAAGCATGTCCGGCGCTTAAATCGGTTGAGCTGCCGGCAGTAGTACCAACACCCGAAAAAATATCCGACATGATGTAACGTAAGGCTACCGACCCCGACCAGTTGTCGGAGAGTTTAAGTGCATAACCCATATCGACCGAAAATTCGTTGGGGTTGCTTACTTCGCCTGTTGCGTATCCCATGTCGTTATAAAATGTAATACTGCCCATGTCGAAATAGCGTAAGCTGCCCGAAAGGGTTTGCAGTTCGTCGAGTTGATGGTAGCCGGCCAAATATGCGAGGTTCATATCGGTAATGCCAAGGTTGCGCAACCAAGGGGTGTACGACAAGGCTATACCGCTGCTGCTTTTGGCAAAAGCGTATTTTGCCGGGTTCCAGTATTGCGAGTTGATATCGGCATTGGTAGCTGCACCAACATCGCCCATCGAGGCTCCCCTCGAGTCGGGGGCTATGCCTAAAAATGGTACCGAAGGACTAACCGGACCGGCTCCTTTTGGGCTATCGTCTTGTGCGAAAAGTTGTGTGGCGGGAGATAACAAAAACAGTAAAAAAACGATCAGTATTCGATTGCTCATCATATTATATTCAGTTTGTTCAAATTTTAAAATTGTTTCCAAAAATAGAATAACGGCACAAAAATACACATATTGTGCTTAAAAAATATTCATTAGCATTTTTCCTGCTCCGCTGGCTTTAAAACCTTCGTTGTTTTGAAGGGTGATGCGGTAAACCAAAATTTTATCGGTATTGCTTATCAGCGTAGCATCCGAAGCGTCCCAATATAACGCAAGCACAGTTGAATCGGTTGAGCTGAGTGTTTCGGTATTTTCGTATATTTTATATCCTTTTAGGTTGAAAATTTCGAGTTTTGTTTCGAATATACTGCCCGGAAGATTATGGTTTATTTTGAAGGTAGTTTGCCATTCCACCGGATTGGGGGTGTTGTGTACCGATGTAATTTCGAAACCCTCTTCAACGGTAAACTCAATTTCTTTTTGGCTTGAGTTGTTGTGGATGTCCCATACTTTAACCAACAAAGTATGCCGGCCGGGGCTGAGGTTGTTAAGCGGATAGGTTACTTTGCCGCTTTGATAGGTGTCGAGATCGGCCGAGTAAAAATCATTCAGCACCATTATATTATTGTAGTCGTCGTCGAGAATGGCAACCATGTCGTGACCTATTCCTGAGCCTGCTGTATTAATGCCGTTTTCATCGAAAAGATTGACCAACAGCAGTGCACTCGACGAAACTTTGTCTTTTGTTTTAAAATCGTAGTTGTTCAGAAATAACTCTATTTCGGGTGCTTGGTTGTCGGCCACAGGGTTTGTGCCCGAGCCTCCGATATTAAAATTGTCAGTCGATCCGTTGCCATCAATCGAATCGTTCGAAAAATAATAGATAATACGTCCCTGACCGGTGCTGTACGAAATGTCTTTAGGAACAACAAACGAAAACGAAAAACTTCCGTTGTTAACGGTTGAAGTGCCTTGATAAATTGTATTGTTTTGAGTGCTGAATTCAAAAGCGCGTCCTCCATCGTTGCCAAGGGTTTGTACTTCGGTTGCTTTATCGAGAACACGTATGTTTACAGTTCCATTCATGTTGTTTGCTTTTTCGCCGTTGGGTGTTAAAACTTCTCCCTCTATGGTTACTTTTTCCATTGCTCCAATGCTAATTGAGTCGGAAAGGCTTTGTCCGTTAATGCTTTTGGTATTTACTTTATATTGCGGAAAAGCAATTTGTAATGCCGGGTTGCCTAATAGTGCAAAGCTTCGTTTGTTGTTGTCGGTTTTCGAAAGTGCATTTTTCGAAAGTCGTATAACATCGCCCATTCGCAGGTTGTTACCATCTTCATCGTGTTGAAAAACAAATTTAAAGAAGCTTTCATTTAGCGCTCTGTTTCCTCCGCTATATACTGGGCGGGTAGTTGAAAATAAAGCAACAGCTCCACCAGCAGGGTGAAAAAGCACACTTTCGCCGGCACTCATTTTGTCGTCGTCGTAACGGCTAAATTCACAGGTAGCGGTAATGAAAACAGGTAGTTTGTTTTTGTTCCCCCATTTATTAATGTCTGATATTTCGAGTACTTTTTCAGCTGCCAAAGCCGTCTCGTTAGCATGGCCTATGTAATTGAAAAGCAATGCGCCCCTGTTTATCCTGTTCGCTATTGCAACAGTTGCATCGGGGTATGAGGGGCCACTGGCTGTAGGGATTTGTCTGAATGAGTCGAAGTATATTTTGTCGAAATAGAAACCCGAAAAATTGCTTTCAATAATATTAACCAGGCGTTCCGAATCATTCATCCACTGGTTGCCATCTTCATCATCGGCCAACAAAGTGACAATATTTCGCCAGTCGCCCATGTATTCGGGTTGTGTGTATTGTAACGATTTGTTTACCACTATCAAGGCTTCTTCAAGCGTTTGGCAGGGTATGCGGCCAATGCCAATGTCGAGGTCGCCATAAAGTCCGCCTTCGTCATCGTCAAGCAATCCATAGTAGTCGTCAGAAATAAAGCTGTCGCTGCCTAATAATTCAGTTTGATATGTTGGGATGAAGTTAGATTTATTGCTGTT
>JAFGAF010000447.1 GCA_016933815.1 Prolixibacteraceae bacterium | reverse complement strand
TCGTTTTGCTTCTTCGATTTTTTCTTTCGAAGGTTTGTTGATGTAGCTAAAAACCATTAATACTGCAAAAATCAGTACAAGGCCTATGGTTGTATTTCTGTCCATTAATTAAAATTTATGCTGATAAAAAATTTATTTCTTATTATTGATACATGCTTTTATAAATGCCACAAAAATTGGACTTGGGTTTATAACCGTACTGCTGTACTCGGGATGGTACTGAACACCCACAAACCATGGATGCCCTTTAAGTTCAACCGACTCGACCAAACCCGTTTCGGGGTTAATACCAACAGGTTCGAGCCCATTGTTTTTGAAATCATCCAAATATTTGTCGTTAAACTCGTACCGGTGCCTGTGTCGCTCGTAAATCACCTCGTTTTGGTAAGCATCAAAAAGTTTCGACCCTTTTTTCACTTTACAAGCAAAAGCGCCCAAACGCATGGTTCCACCCATGTTGGTAATTCCTTTCTGCTCTTCCATTAAATCAATTACAGGGAATTTTGTCAATTCATTCATCTCGGTTGAATCGGCCCCCGTCATTTGCAGCACATTACGCGCAAACTCGATGACTGCAATTTGCATGCCCAAACAAATCCCGAGAAAAGGCACTTTATTTTCGCGTGCAAAACGTGTAGCTTCAACTTTCCCTTTTATGCCCCTGTGGCCAAATCCGGGCGCAATAAGCACTCCGTCGAGCCCTTCAAAAAAACCTGACACATTGTCGGCATTTACTTCTTCGGAATGAATAAGTTTGAGTTTTACCTTGCACTCGTTAACAGCTCCGGCGTGAATAAATGCTTCGCTAATCGACTTGTATGCATCGGGCAGTTCAACATATTTTCCCACTAAACCAATGCAAACTTCTTTTTTCGGATTTTTTATGCGGCTAAGAAACGAATTCCAAGCTTCCATTTTAGGTTCTTCGCCGGGCTTGATACCGAATTTCTTCAAAACGGTAACATCAAGCTTTTCCTCTTTCATTTTGATGGGCACCTCGTATATGGTAGGCACATCGATTGACTGCACAACTGAGTTGCTATCGACATTGCAGAAGAGTGCAACCTTTTTGCGAATGCTTTCGTTTAAATCGTGTTCGGTACGAAGTACCAGAATATCGGGCTGTACTCCGTTTTCGAGCAATGCTTTAACCGAGTGCTGAGTTGGCTTGGTTTTGAGCTCGCCCGATGCATTTAAAAATGGCACTAAGGTTAAGTGAATAACAATTGCCGATTTACCCAGCTCCCATTTTAACTGCCTGATTGCTTCGATATAAGGCAAGGATTCCATATCGCCAACTGTGCCTCCAATTTCGGTTAAAACAAAATCGAAGTTGCCTTTACGCCCTAAAAGCTTTATGCGGCGTTTAATTTCGTCGGTAATGTGCGGAATAATCTGTACGGTTTTGCCTAAATAATCGCCACGGCGCTCCTTGTTGATCACCGATTGATAAATACGGCCTGTAGTTACATTGTTGGCCTGCGATGTTGGTGCATTCAAAAAACGCTCGTAATGCCCCAGGTCGAGATCGGTCTCGGCTCCGTCATCGGTTACATAGCATTCACCATGTTCGTAGGGGTTTAAGGTACCCGGATCGACATTAATGTACGGGTCGAGCTTTTGAATGGTTACCGAATAGCCCCTGGCCTGTAACAACTTTGCTAACGACGATATTAAAATTCCTTTGCCAAGCGAGGAAGTCACCCCGCCTGTTACAAAAATGTACTTTGTTGACAAAACACTAATTTTTAAACGGTTAAAAAACAAGCTTCAAAGATAAGGATAAAATAAATGTGTTCATTACCCCAAGCTGCATGTGTTCACTATTATTTAAAATAAACGGCCTGCAATGTTTACAGGCCGTTGTTGGTTATTCTTTTTGGTTATCGAGTTCGTCGATAATGTTGATTTTTTCTTTTAAATAAGCAATTTGCTCCTCGTTGTTTTGGATTTTTCGTTCAACATCCTTTATCAGGGCTTCGGCATTTTTCGAATTCGAGAAAAAGCCGATGTTGTTTTGCAATGTTATCAAATCGCTTTCGAGTTGTCGCAATTTACTAACATATTTATCGCGCTCGGCATATGCCTTGTTATGCCCTTTCGATGTATCTTTCCAATCGGTTACTTTCGATTTAAAACGCAAAAGGTTGCGGTCGCGGTCGTCGACACGTAATTTATCGAATTGAACATTGATAGCATCCCTGAACTGTTTTTGAACTTCGTTTTTGTTGGCAATGGGCACATGGCCAATATCGGTCCAACGACGTTGGAAAGTACGCAATTTTTCAAGGTCGCTACTGTCCTTTCCGCTTGGTTTGAAATTATTGACTTCATCGATGAGCTCTTTTTTGAGCTTGAGGTTTTCAACCTGCGATTCGTCAACATTGTTAAAGAATTTCGATTTGCGTTCGAAGAATGAATCGCAAGCAGCCCTGAAACGTTTCCAAACATTGTCGGAATGTTTGCGGGGTACAGGCCCTACTTCTTTCCATTTTTTCTGAATGGCAATGTATTCTTCAGTTGTTTTTTTCCAGTCGGTACTGTCTTTAAGTGCTTCGGCCTGGATACACAAATCTATTTTAAGCTGCAAATTATTGCTTTGAATTTCTTTGTGCTTCGAATAAAACTCCCTTTTCATATCGAAAAAGCGGTCGCAAGCAGTACGAAAGCGCTCGTAAATAGCATTGTTATCCTTTTTGGGCGCGAAACCAATTGTACGCCAATACTTTTGCAGTTCGATAATTTCTTTCGACTTGGCTTCCCACTCTTTGTGGGTTTCGATCGAAGAGTTGATAATATCTTCAACTTTTTCGCACAAAGCAGCTTTAGCATCGAGGTTTTTCTTTTGTGCTTTTTTGCGGTTATCGAAAAAGTCCTGGTGTTTTTTATTAATAGCATTGGTTGCATCTTTAAAGCGCTCCCAAATTTCTTCTTTTTTGTCGGTTGGAACCGGGCCTACTTCGCGCCAACCATCGTGTAATTTTTGCAAAGCATTGAAAGCTTTAATAACCGACGGTTCAATTAAAAGAGCTTCGGCTTTTTCGCAAAGAATAATTTTCTCATCGAGGTTTTTCTTCAAATCGAGATCGCGAAGTTCTTTATTGATTTTTATGTAATCGTAAAAGTTTTCGACATGGTGATGATAATTTTCCCACATGTCCTTAACATTGGCTTGTGGTACCAAGCCAATTTCGCGCCACTGTTGTTGAAGTTCTTTAAACTCCTGAAATGTTTTATTTATTGATTCCTTTCGGTTTACCAAGCCTTTAATTTCCTCAATAATTTCGTATTTACGTTTGAGGTTCTCTTCTTTCTCGGCTTCGAACAATTTATTGTATTGGAACTTTTTCTGACGATACAAAGCCATTAAAGCTTTAAGGTCTTCCTCGTACGGATCTGGTTCGGCTTTAAATTCCTCTTCGTAACCCCCCTCGGCAATGAAATTTTTCTTCTGTTCCTGTATTTTTAGCTTATGCTTTTTGTAGAAATTTATCTTTATGGCATCAACCTGCGGATAGATTTCCATAAACTCGCGGTTTTCGAGCAAATCTTTCAAAGCATTGATCAGCTCAACTTCGCTTAGTTTTGAATAATCAACCTCGGGTTCGTGCTGTTTTTCATTCACATTGTTTTCTGTTTCAGCTTCGGCAAGCACTTCATTTTCGGCAGCTTGTTGCTCTTCAACTTTCTCTTCAACAACTTCATTTTCGACTGTTTTTTCTTCGGCAGCTTCCTTTTCAACTGCTTCATCGTTGTTGTTTGTTTCACTACTTGCAATGTTGTTTGCTGTTTCAGCGCTTACTTCATCAACAATTTCAGTTACATCGGCAACAATTTCGGTGATTGGTTCTGCAGGGGCATCAATTTCAGCAGCTGCTGTGCTTTCAGTTTCTGCCTCGATATTTTTTACTTCGGCTTGTTCTGGTTCTGTTTCGATGGCAGGGCTTTCATCAAGCACTTCCTTTTCGGCAGTTTGTGCTGCATCTTCGTTTACATCTTCAGGTTGCATTCCTGAGCGCGTTACCTCGTCCTGAGTTTCTGAGTACATTTTGTCTTTAGGTTCCATTACACAAATATTTGATCCAAATTATTTTATCGAGACATCTACGATCTCTTTATTTAAGGTTTACGAAAGTAGCTATTCTAAAATAATACTCAAATATTTTTTTATATATTTTGCAATATCACACTATATTAAATAAAAAAAGCAACCCATTAAGTTGCTTCTTCTTATTAAAAAATATGTTTTTTAATTAACTGCAATTTCGAATTTGTTTGCTTCAATCTGCTTTTCTTTTTTTGGAATGGTAACACTCAAAATACCATTTTCGTAACGAGCTTCTATTGCCTCGTTGTTAACATCTTCGGGTAAAACAAAACTTCGTTCGAACGAATAAGCCTCAAATTCATGTCGAGAATAATCGACCTTGTTTTCGGTTTGCTCAACCATGGCTTTTACCGTTAAACGTTGGTTTTCGTTATTTACTTTGAAATGCTCCTTTTTATAGCCCGGTACACTGAACTGAAGTTCAAAATTGTTTTCATTTTCAACAATATTTACTGCTGGTGCTTTACACCTTTGCGGCGCTGTATTAACTTTGCGACTGCTATGGGTTTCGGGTTTTGTATAAAACCTGTAATACGGGTAATTAATGCTAACTAAGTTCATTTTGTTATCTCCTTTTTTTATCCGATTATTCAATCGTTTAAGTGAATATTCTGTTTATTTTTCTCTCTGCTTATCAAATTTGGCGCCTGTTTGCCAAATAAGACAAAATGATCTTTTTATGGATGATTAACCGACAAATTTTCCGAAAAAAATACAACAGCAGTGTCAAAATTTCCGAAAATGGTTTGTTAATACCTAATCGGCTGCTTCGCGAAGCAAATTTATTTCATCTAATGATGCCCAAAAACAAATGGGAAATAATTGCGAATAGTTTACTTTTGCAAAAAAATGAAATCATGAGAATCGATATATTGACCATTTTCCCCGAAATGTTTGAAAGTGCCTTTAGCCATTCAATGATAAAAAGGGCTCAGGAAAAAGGGCTGGCCAAAATTTGCCTGCACAACATTCGCGATTATTCGACCGACAAACACAAATCGGTCGACGATTATGCTTTTGGTGGCGGTGCCGGCATGGTAATGATGATCCAACCCATTGAGAGCCTGATATTAAAACTGAAAGCTGAGCGTACTTACGACGAAATAATTTACATGACCCCCGATGCAAAAGTCTGGAACCAACGCGAAGCCAACAAGCTATCGTTGGCCGAAAACATTATTATATTGTGTGGGCATTACAAAGGCGTCGATCAACGCGTACGCGACCATTATATTACCCGCGAAGTATCGATTGGCGACTACGTGCTTACCGGGGGCGAACTGGCAGCAGCAATAGTTGTCGACAGTGTTTTAAGACTGATACCCGGTGTTTTATCTGACGAAACTTCGGCCCTTACCGACTCACACCAAGACGGGTTGCTAAGCCCGCCTGTTTATACCCGTCCGGCCAACCATAACGGATGGAAAGTTCCCGAGGTACTGCTTTCGGGGAACGACAAGAAGATAAACGAATGGCGCGAAAACCAGTCGTTTGAAATTACCCGCAGGGTACGACCCGATTTATTGGACGAATAAACCAATCATCGCAACGAAGTAAAGCCCAACACATTCAAACAATTAACAAACTCGGGGTGGAGAGCCGCTTCAATGTTCAACATTTGACCTGTAAGCGGATGAATAAAGCTTACCTCAGAAGCATGCAACATCATAGTGGTAATTCCCCATTGCTCCTTAAAAAGCTTATTTTGTTTGTTACATCCATGAGGGCGATCTCCGATTATCGGATGCCGCAAATGATTAAAATGTTTTCGTATCTGGTGCATTCTTCCGGTTTTAGGATTTACTTCAACCAATGAATACCTTTGTGTATTGTGCTTACCAAGAGCAACAGGCACTTCAACGCGCTCAATGGTCCGATAGACAGTAACAGCCTCTTGTAACTGTCCGTTATCTTTACGCAAAGGGTAATCTACCAGTTCGCTATCGGGGGTATAGCCCCGCACAATGGCAAGGTATCTCTTCTCAACAGCCGATGCATCGAACAACAAATTCATTGCACGGTTAATGTCGGTATTGAGCGAAAAAATGAGCACCCCAGCAGTTTTTCTATCAATTCGGTGAACAGGCGTAACCTGCACACCAAGCTGATCGCGTAACATTTGGAGGGCAAAAACATCGGCATCGGCTGCAATTTTGGTACGATGAACCAAAAGCCCATGAGGCTTATTAACGGCAACCAGGTATTCATCACGATAAATAATTTCAAGCATATAAATATATTGTATAAATAAGTCGAAAAACAGATGGTGTAAAAAATACGCAATATTTTCGATCAAGCCTTTATTGTTTTGCAATATTATAATATATTTGCAAGTGCTAACTAACTACTTCGAATAATTACTAAAAGTTCATTGAACGTTTAGTAACCTTAAAATAATTGAGAAGCAATTATCAATTCAAATTTCTATTTTAAATAAGACATTAAAAAATAATTTATTATAGGCTAACTATAACTATTATATTATGTTTTTAAGTTATTTTAAATCATTAACCTAAAACTATGTTTAAATTAAAAAATCCATTAATTAAACAGACAGGCAAAATAATTGCCTCGCTGTTAGTAGTTTTCGTGGCTTTCCAAATGAGTGCATATGCACAAAACAGGCAAGTTACAGGAACAGTGTACGATCAATCGGGCGGCACATTGCCCGGTGTGAACGTAGTAATTAAAGGTACAACAGTTGGAACCATTACCGACATTGACGGTAATTACTCTCTTGAACTTACCGGCAACGACACCGAATTGGTATTCTCGTTTGTAGGTTTTTTAGATCAAGTTGTATCAGTTAACAACCAAAGCCGTATTGATATTACGCTATTGGAAGACATGCTTCAGCTCGACGAAGTAGTGGCCATTGGTTACGGTGTTCAAAAGAAAAGCCTTAACACAGGTGCCAACCTTAACGTAAAAGGCGACGATATCCAGAAGCTGAATACCTC
>JAFGAF010000058.1 GCA_016933815.1 Prolixibacteraceae bacterium | reverse complement strand
ACCGATTAAAGACCTTCGAACTGTGGTTCCGTCGCGTGGTAGCTGTGCTGTTTATTGGCGTAGGTATTTACTTTGTGGTGATCTTTTACATAAACCCCTAAATCCCCTTAAGGGGACTTTTAGTGAAGTGCATAATTAATATTGTTTGTTAATAAAATCACAAAACTCAAATTTATAAATCAATTGAGCCTTTTGAGCCCTTTAGGAGGTTGGTAGTTAACTTATTCATTTCTAAGAACACCGAACAAAATAACACACGATGACTCGAAATCAAAAAATACTGTTGGCCATTGCATTTGTCGTTCCAGCACTGGTGGTACTTTATATTTATCTTCAGCCACTTATCGATTATCTGATATACGACCTTGTAGGCTTGAATCCCGATTCACATTTGGGTGCTTCGGTCAACTTTTTCTTCTACGACACCATTAAAATACTGATACTGCTGTTCCTGATCAGTTCGCTAATGGGGATTGTGAACGCCTACTTCCCTATCGACAGGTTGCGCAACTACCTGAACACAAAAAAGATGTACGGCTTGCAATACTTCTTGGCCTCGTTATTTGGTGCAATTACGCCATTTTGTTCTTGCTCGTCGATACCCTTGTTTTTAGGGTTTGTTAAAGGAGGCATACCACTTGGGGTAACGTTCTCTTTTTTAATTACTTCGCCCTTGGTTAACGAAGTGGCCGTTGCCCTATTCCTTGGCTTGTTTGGCGTAAAAGCCACGCTGGTTTATGCCCTTAGTGGAATTCTACTGGGAGCAATTGGAGGGTTCATATTGGGGCAATTCAAACTTGAAAAATACTTGAGCGACTGGGTAAAGCAAATTCAAATACAAAGCGAACAAGAAACCGAAGAATGGGAAGCAGAGCATACGCCCTTCATTGACCGTTTGCCGGGAATTGTGCGCGAGGGCTGGGACATTGTGCGAAAAGTACTGGTGTACGTGCTGATTGGAATCGCCATTGGCGCCGCCATGCACGGCTATGTGCCTGAAGATTTTTTTGCTGCTTACCTCTCAGCCGATAAATGGTACGCCATTCCGCTGGCAGTAATTTTGGCTGTACCCATGTACGCCAACGCCGCCGGAATTGTTCCCGTTATTCAGGTTTTTGTGGCCAAAGGAGTTCCGCTGGGCACAGCCATTGCATTTATGATGGCCGTTGTGGGACTTTCGTTGCCCGAAGCAACCCTGCTTAAAAAGGTGATGACATGGAAACTCATTGGGATTTTCTTTGGAACAATTGCAGCTTTTATCATTTTGTTAGGCTATTTATTCAATTGGATATTATAACAAAACATATTTGAACGACCAGAAAATCATTTAAAAAACCAAGAAAAATGAACCGACGTAATGCAATGAAAATAACTGCCGGCTTATTGGCCGGAGGCGGCATTGGCATGTTCACGCTTGCCAAAGCTTTCAAACACAAACCACAACTCGATTTGGAACCACGGCAACTGAGCCACGAACCAAGCGAAAGCACATGGAACTATACGCCACTCGACCCCGGAACCACCGCAAAAATAGCCTACCGGTTTTACCCCGACGGCAGTTGCATGTTTGCTACATTCAAGAGTATTGTTTCGCAGCTGGCCGAAATACATGGCGAGCCTTACGCATCCTACCCTTATCACATGTTCAAATACGGGCATGGCGGCATAGGTGGTTATGGCACAACATGTGGAACATTGAACGGCTCTGCGGCTTTGTTCGGACTCTTCATTGCCGACAAAACTGTTCGCGACAACCTCATTGTTGACCTTTTTCAGTGGTACGAAAAAGAACCCCATCCCGTTTTCAAACCCGAAAATTCCGAAATGGAATTACCGGCAATAGCATCGAATTCGGTGTTGTGCCATGCCTCGAACACCTATTGGAGTAAAGCGGCAGGCGTTGAGATTGATAGCAAAGAACGGAAAGAACGCTGCCGACGCATGACTGCCGACGTGGCATCAAAAGTGGTTGAAATGCTTAATGCGCTGCACAGCAACACTTACTTCACCAATATGCATAGTAATGAAACTGTACTGTCGTGCATGGCTTGTCATGGCAACGAAGGCAAGTTGAAAAACACAGCCGGGAAAATGGACTGCAATTCGTGCCACGACGAATCGTTGGGACACACAGTTTTCTCAGATGTGCATTACCGCCTGATCAAAGAAAAACCTTGATTT
>JAFGAF010000446.1 GCA_016933815.1 Prolixibacteraceae bacterium | reverse complement strand
TTGAAAGTTCAAGTTATTCGGTTCAGCTGGAAAGCAATTGTAATTATACAATTAAAGCACTGGGCGTTGACGATTTCTTTATTGAAGAAAATACGGTAAATATTGGAAATGATACCCAAATGCCCATTTTATTTTCCGCTAAACCACGTCACAAAATAACATTAGTTACCGAAGGCTTAAACGATGAACAATTGGGCAAAATGCGCTTAATCTTTACCCATTTTACCGATACCGAATACAGTTATGCTTTTGAGTCGATTGACAGTGTTTACCTTCGCGATGGTGTTTACACAATTACAGTTGATGGACTCGACGATTACCCATTGCAGCTCGGGCTTAATTCTAACATTGTGGTTGAGGGTGCTGCACTTAGCAAAGCTTTGGCTTTTGAACCTGTAAGTAGTTGGACATTCGACGATAAAGTAATCAGCTCCACAACAACATCGTACAAAGGTTTGCTTTTTAGCGGAAATATATCGAACGAAATAGCAAAAGGCCACCTAATGGCCAAACCCGGTGCTGTAATTCAGGTGCCGGTTAAAACCAATCAAATTGTAACAGTTGGCTATTATTATAACGCCGATTTTGCAATTGGCGATGAGCAGTTTTTTACCCAAAGCAATAGTACCGGAACAAAAGAATATGCAACCTTCATTAATCGGGGTGCCGATGCTTATGTGCCAATTACTGTTGGGGCGGGAGTGTCAACCTCGTACATATTCTCAATTGATGTTGATTGGTATGTTGAATTTCAACCTGAACTTTATGTTGGAGATGAGAGGGAGTTTGCAACTATTAACGATGCGCTTGTGGCTGTTTCGAAAATGGAGCGCAATAATAACGAGCGGGTTACAATTTTGATCGATCCGGGGAATTACGAAGAAATGTTGGTGATTGATTTGCCCAATATCACCCTAAAAAATACTGCTCAAAATCCTTCGCTTGATTTGTTGAATCAAGGGGTCGATATTGATGAAAATGCCGTTCGAATTACTTCATATTACGGTCATGGGTATCATTACTACAGTATGGCTGCCAATCAGAAATGGAATGCTGAAGTGTTAAAGGTAAATAAAGAAAACGGCTACCACTCGACCGATAATTATGGCGCAGGTACCGGTAATGGTTCGTATTGGAACGCAACCGTTGTGATCGGTGCCGACGGTTTTATTGCCGATGGAATTATTTTCGAGAATTCTTTCAACCAATATATTTCGAAAAAAGAATCGAACGATGTGTTGGTGATGTGGGAAAGCGGAAGTAAAGGCGTACGTCCTGTCGATTTTGGAAATATTGCAGTGCAGGACAAAAGCTTTGTAGAACGTGCTGCTGCCATAGCAATAACAAATAATACCGATAAGGTAATATTGAACAAATGCCGTGTTGTTGGTCGTCAGGATTCGTTTTTTGGAGGCCATAACAGCAGGGTTGTTGT
>JAFGAF010000445.1 GCA_016933815.1 Prolixibacteraceae bacterium | reverse complement strand
TGCGAAAAGTCGTCGTAAAAAATTACTTTATCGCCCGAAACAAAATCGTACTTCGAAAAGCTTTTTAAACTTTCCTGTTGATCTTGTTGGCTGCCTGAAGGCTCTGCAAGGTTAGCAAAAATTTGAGTAATGAGAAGAAATAGGGTGAAAAATGACATTAATTGTTTCATATTCATAATGTTAAGCTTAGTTGTTTTTTCTAAGCAAAATAATGAATAAGTGTTATAAAAAATTGTAAAAAACGGTCAGTTATATTTTTGTTTTATAGTTGACTACTGAATAATTTTCCCCGATATGAACAGGGTATTGGATTGTTCTTTGTGAAAAAAATGCGAAGGTGCTTCGCCAACAATCTTCTTAAAATCGTTTATTAAATGAGCCTGATCGTAATAATTACCTTCGTAAACCATGCTTTGGAAATCGGTTTTGTTGCCCTTTAGATAACAGTCCCACAAGTAATTTATTCGTATTAAGCGCGATAGGGCTTTAGCATTCACACCTGTACGCGATAAGAACCTCCTACGGAACGAACGTGGGTTGATATCGGCTTGTTTTAAAAGTTCGTTTACAAGGGTTTCCCCTTTCGAACATATAATTTTATCGTAAGTAAGGTCAATGTCGTCGGGAATGTAATTTGTTGTAGTTGTTGAAATTATATAGTTTTCAAAAATCAGTTGTCTTTTATCGGGCTTGTTTTTCATTTCGAAATAAATCTGTTCGGGAATAATTCTGCGGCCATCGATAAAGGGCTGTTCACAATAAGTTGCCAGATCGATCTTGAAAAGACGCGTAAATACGCTTGCCTTACATACTACTACCAAAGAATTTAATGGAGGAAACGTTTTGATTATTAAATGCTGAATTGCAGGGATAACAATAAAATACGATGGTAGTTTGTAGCATTCTGTTTGTGTTGCTGCACTAACATTACCCGTAAAATTAAAAACAACCGACATGCATCCATCGGGTATGAATTTGTCCTCAATGGCTTCGTGCTTATTAAATGATTCCAAAAAAAGAAAATGTTTAATCAAAAAAGCACAGTTGTTGCTTGGCTTTAAACATTTATGCTGCATTGGTTTATTTTCTGGCAAATGTAATTAATAAGTTTGGTAATTCTAGTTTTGGATTGACTGTAGAGAATCTAAAATTTTATCTGGACAACAATGATTTTTTAAAAAAAGCTGATCTTTTTGTTTGCATAAAATCAATATATAAGTAAGAACAAGGTAAAAAGAAGAAAACTTCAAATAGACTTTCAACCATACAAATTCTATACATAGGCAATAAAAAATAGCTTTGTGCTGAACCATTAAACTTACATCTTGTTTCTCGATTTTAGTTTAGATTAAATTAAAATAAAGGGAAACCTTTTAAACGATAACAAAAAGCAGGGTATGATGATTTTTTTATTGAAAAATGTAAAAAATTTACTCTTTGTAATTATGATGTTAATTATAATTAACATCACTACCAACAAAGAAGGTTACGCACAAGTATGTTCAACACCGGGAATTGATGGTCCAACTGTTTCAACACCACCAATTAATACCTATTATCCTCCTTTGGGCGATATAGTTTTAAGTCAGGGGGAAACATCTGTTCAGCTTGATGCTGTACCCGGTGTCGATCCATTTGGAAATAGTTACGGGAACATAGGAATAAGCCCTGGCGATTTGTTGTTGGTAATACAAATTCAGGGAGCCGATATTAGTACTTCAAACAATGCTACTTATGGTTCAGGTTCGTCGGGCAGTGGCCCCGATGGCTTAGGTGGTACC
This sequence comes from Prolixibacteraceae bacterium, assembly GCA_016933815.1. Lineage (GTDB taxonomy): Bacteria > Bacteroidota > Bacteroidia > Bacteroidales > Prolixibacteraceae > Roseimarinus. The sequence continues at coordinate 2,243 of JAFGAF010000445.1, read as the reverse complement.
GGATACACCAATTTAAATAATGTTGGTGTTTACGAATACATTATTGCAGCCAATGCAGTTTCATTAGCCGGTGGCACATTAATATTTCGTGGAGCCGGAATGAATGATGGTATTGTTAATGAGTATATCAATATGGATGCGACATCGTTACATGGGCAACGAAGATTTCAGGTGGTACGTGTTCCTCAGTTTTCAACTCTTTCGCTTAATGCAAATGTAAGCTGTCCGGCTTGGAATGGTCGTGTTGGTGGAATTATTGCCCTCGATGCAGCCGGTGCAATTCATATGAACGGTTTTACTATTAATGCAAGTGGAGCCGGTTTTAGGGCCGGATATCAGAACCGCGAAGATTCGGATGATAACAATTCATTGTACCGTACAACTTCTGTATCGCGTGCCTCGGGTAAAGGCGAAGGCATAGTTGGAACACCTCGTTGGATGTTCGATGGACAAAACCAAGTGAACCAAGGTTCTACCTGGATTGGTTACCCACAAGGTGATTACGGGCGTGGAGCTCCGGGAAATGCTGGTGGAGGCGGTAACGATCACAATGCCGGTGGCGGTGGCGGTGGAAATGCCGGAGCCGGTGGCGTTGGTGGCAACGGTTGGGATGGTGCCGATGGTACTGCCATACCTCATGGCGGACGACCCGGTATCGACCTGCCTTCATCGCTCGATCGGATTTTCCTTGGTGGCGGCGGTGGTGGCGGCGATGCCAACAATGCTGTTTCGGGTGTTAAAGGTGGTCCCGGTGGTGGTGCCATATTTATTACTGCCGATTTAATTACCGGTTCGGGTACTTTAATTGCTAATGGCGACGACGGCCAGGTTGGTGCTTATGGCTCAGCACCCGATGGTGCCGGTGGTGGTGGTGCCGGTGGTAGCATTTTTATTAAAACAAAGTCGCCAAGTCCCGGGGCAAGTCTTTCCTTAATTGCTAACGGTGGAAATGGTGGAAATACTTTGAACGATGATGGTTCGTCTCATACCGAACACGGCCCTGGTGGTGGTGGTGGTGGCGGAACCATTTTTTACAGTGTGCCCGGTGCAAGTATTTCAACTGAGATAAGTGCAGGTAGTAATGGTATTACCAATGGAGGTGCCGGAAATGCACATGGTGCCCGCGATGGTCAGAATGGTTTTGCAAGTTCGTTCTCTATTTCGCAACTGCCTGGTTATCTCGAAGGTTTTAGTGCTCTTTGTATCCCCGAATTAATTGTTGAAGTTCAACATACCGGTACCAATCCGGTTGCTGGAGGCCAAAATACAACTTATCAAATTACAATTGAAAATATTAGTGGTGGCGCTTCTGGTGGAACGCTTTTGGAAACCCAATTGCCTACAGGGTTTAACCTTGTATCGGCATCAGTGACATATTCAGGTGCTGCTACCGGCCCTTTAACCTTATCAAATATCGGATCTGCTAATCAACCTGCTTTCGAAGCTTTTAATATTCCTCAAAATGGAATTGTAACTATCGACCTGATTGTATCAATCGATCCGTCGGTTACTACCGGTACTTATCATACCGGTGCTCAGGCTCATTTTCTTGATCCAACACGCGACAGCTCCGATCCTAACCGCTTCATCACCGCACAAACTAATGCCACACCAGGAAGTAATACAACCTACCAATCATCGGGCTTACCGGTCGATGGTGCTAACTACGATGGTTCACCAACAGGACCTGTTGCCGACGATGCTATTATTCATGCGCACATAATTGCAAACAACGACAATAACACAGGTAATCCTGTGAATGGTTTTACAGGTGGTGTTGCAATTGCCGATGTGCTCGAAAATGATGTTTTTTTGAATGGCCAAGCTACAATTTCCGATGTGGTAATATCGGTAATCAGTCCTTCATCAAATGCAAATATCGAATTAAATACTACTACAGGTGAAGTTTTTGTGGCTCCATTTACGCAGGGTGGTACTTATTATATTGAGTATTCAATATGCGAGATTGGAAATATAAGTAACTGCGATCAGGCAATTATTACTGTTGAAGTAATGCATACTGCCAGTGTAAGTATTGAAAAGACCGCCAGTTTATCGAATGTAGTAGCAGGCGAGAGTTTAAGTTATACAATAGTAGTAAGCAATGCCGGGCCGAGCACTGCACAGGATGTAGTGGTAAGCGATAACCTTCCTACAGGGCTAAGCCTTACCGGATCGCAAACTGCCACGGGAACATTTGTTGCTCCTTTATGGACTGTAGGCGCGCTTGCCCCCGGCAGCAG
>JAFGAF010000444.1 GCA_016933815.1 Prolixibacteraceae bacterium | reverse complement strand
GGTTGGACACACAATTGCTGTCCACAACGGTAACAAATTCATACCGGTTTATATCACAGAAAACATGGTAGGTCATAAATTGGGTGAGTTTGCACCAACCCGTACATACAGGGGACACGCAGGTAACAAACGTTAATGCGTGAATTGTTAAAATCATTTTAAAGTTAAAACAATGGGTGCAAGAAAAAGAAATACAGCAAATCAGCGCAAAGAAGAGAAGAAACAACAATACTTCGCAATTCTTCGTGACTGTCCTACATCGCCGCGCAAAATGCGCTTGGTAGCCGACATGATCCGAGGAATGGAAGTAAACAAAGCTCTCGATGTGCTTAAATTCTCTTCGAAAGAAGCTTCGCGCAAAGTAGAAAAACTGTTGCTATCGGCAATAGCTAACTGGCAAGCTAAAAACGAAGAAGAACGTTTAGAAGATAACAATTTAATTGTTTCAAGAATATTCGTTGATTCGGGTCGTATGTTAAAAAGGATACAACCGGCTCCACAAGGCCGAGCACACCGTATCCGCAAACGCTCAAATCACGTAACAATTTATTTGGATAGCAAAAATCCTGTAACCGAATAACCTTTAAATAGTAATACATGGGACAGAAAACTAATCCGATTGCAAATCGCTTAGGAATCATCAGAGGATGGGATTCCAACTGGTTCGGTGGGAATGATTATGGCGATAAGCTAGTGGAAGATTACAAAATTCGTAAATATTTAAGTGCACGTTTGGCTAAAGCCAGTGTATCAAAAATTATTATCGAACGTACCCTTAAGCTTATCACTATCACAGTTCACACCTCAAGGCCGGGTATTATTATTGGAAAGGGAGGACAGGAAGTTGACAAGCTAAAAGAAGAGTTGAAAAAAATTACTTCGAAAGAAGTACAAATCAACATCTTCGAGATTAAGCGCCCCGAAATGGACGCCCAAATCGTAGCCAACAACATTGCCCGCCAAGTAGAAGGCAAAATTGCCTACCGACGTGCCGTTAAAATGGCCATCGCTTCAACCATGAGAATGGGTGCAGAAGGAATCAAGGTGCTGGTTTCCGGACGCTTGAACGGTGCCGAAATGGCAAGGTCGGAAATGTACAAGGATGGACGTACTCCACTTCACACACTCAGGTCGGATATCGACTATGCGTTAGCTGAGGCTCTTACCAAGACTGGGCTGCTAGGTGTGAAAGTGTGGATCTGCAAAGGTGAAGTATATGGTAAACGCGACCTTTCACCTAATGTAGGCCTCAAAAGCGAAAGCAATGCACGTCCGGGAAATCCTCGTGCAAACCGTAGAAAGAAAAGTAAATAACCTTAAATTTTGATTAAGGATGTTACAACCTAAGAAAACAAAATTCAGAAGAGTACAAAAGGGAAAAATGAAGGGGAATGCCCAACGTGGCAATCAACTCGCATTCGGATCTTTTGGGATAAAGTCACTCGAGGAGTCATGGATCACTGGACGCCAAATCGAGGCCGCTCGTGTAGCTGTTACCAGGCACATGAAAAGGCAAGGACAAATATGGATCCGCATCTTCCCTGACAAGCCCATTACTAAAAAACCTGCAGAGGTACGTATGGGTAAGGGTAAGGGAGCACCCGAAGCTTTTGTTGCACCTGTTACGCCAGGTCGCATCATTATCGAAGCCGAAGGGGTACCCTACGAATTGGCTAAAGAAGCACTCCGTTTAGCAGCCCAAAAGCTGCCCGTTACTACAAAATTTGTAGTTCGACGCGATTATGTTGAGTCTTCAGCAGCTAGCGAATAGTGATTAACATCAGCACATTTAAATTATTATACTGATGAAAAATTCGGAAATAAAAGAGTTAACAACAAAAGAGATCGCCGAACGCATCGATGCGGAGAAGGAAAAGCTCACTCGCATGAGGCTTAACCATGCAGTATCACCTCTCGATAACCCAATGTTATTAAAAGAGGCTCGCAAAAATATTGCAAGGTTAAATACCGAAATGCGTCAACGTCAGTTAACTGAGAACAAGTAATTATTCAATCACGATGGAAAATACAAGAAACCTCAGGAAAGAACGTATCGGTGTTGTAGTCAGCAACAAAATGGACAAAACCATCGTAGTTGCCGAAAAGCGTAAAGTGAAACATCCTATTTATGGAAAATTCGTAAATAAGACTTCGAAATTTTATGCCCACGACGAAAAAAACGATTGCAACGAAGGCGATACCGTGAGAATTATGGAAACCCGTCCTTTAAGTAAAAACAAAGGATGGCGATTGGTAGAAATTATTGAAAGAGCTAAGTAACCATGATACAGCAAGAAAGTAGATGTTCTGTAGCAGACAATAGTGGAGCTAAAGAAGTTTTAGTTATCAGAGTACTTGGAGGTACTAAACGACGCTATGCTTCATTGGGCGACACCGTTGTGGTAACCGTAAAGAGCGCATTGCCCTCGGGCGGTGTCAAAAAAGGTACCGTTTCGAAAGCAGTGGTGGTACGTACCAAAAAAGAAGTACGTCGCGCCGATGGTTCTTACATTCGCTTCGACGACAACGCAGTTGTCCTTTTAAACAATGCAGGAGAAATTCGTGGAACTCGTATTTTCGGGCCAGTTGCCCGCGAACTACGCGACGGTTACATGAAAATTGTTTCTCTTGCTCCTGAAGTGTTATAATTGAAAATCAGAAGCAATGCAGAAAAAGTTACATATCAAAAAAGGCGATAACGTAGTTGTTATCAATGGCAACTCGAACGGCCAGAAAGGTAAGGTACTCGAAGTAATTCGTAAAACCAACCGTGCTATTGTGGAAGGAGTTAACATGGTGAAAAAACACACCAAGCCCAATGCTGCTAACCCACAAGGTGGGATTATCGAGCAAGAAGCTCCTGTACACATCTCCAACCTTATGTTGGTTGATCCTAAAACCGGACAAGCTACTCGCATTGGCCGCCGACCGGGTCCCGACGGAAAATTAGTTCGTTATTCTAAAAAATCAGGAGAGGAGATCAAGTAATGGAATTCGTACCTACACTTCAACAGAAATACAAAGAAGAAGTTGTACCTGCACTTATGAAAGAATTCGGATACAAATCCGTAATGCAAGTACCTCGTCTCGAGAAAATTGTACTCAACCAAGGGTTAGGAGCTGCTACTGCCGATAAAAAAATTATCGAAGTAGCAACCGAAGAAATGACCAACATTGCCGGTCAAAAAGCGGTTCAAACACTTTCCCGTAAGGATATTTCTAATTTTAAACTCAGGAAAAAAATGCCTATCGGCGTACGTGTAACACTACGCAGGCAGCGCATGTATGAATTCCTCGAGCGCTTAATCGTTATCTCGTTGCCGCGTATTCGCGACTTCAAAGGTATCGATAACAAACTCGATGGTCGTGGCAACTACACTTTAGGTATTGCCGAACAAATCATTTTTCCTGAAATTGTGATCGACAAAGTAAACAAAATCACCGGTATGAACATCACTTTTGTGACAACAGCTAAAACCGATGAAGAAGCGTATGCTTTGTTGCGTGAATTTGGATTGCCGTTTAAAAAAGACAAAAATTAATACACTATGGCTAAAGAATCAATGAAAGCCCGTGAGGTTAAGCGCGCAAAGCTTGTGGATAAATATGCCGCAAAGCGCGCCGAACTTAAAGCAAAAGGCGATTATGAAGGATTGCAAAAATTGCCCAAAAACGCTTCGCCTGTAAGGCTGCACAACCGTTGCAAACTTACCGGAAGGCCTAAAGGTTATATGAGACAATTCGGAATCAGCCGTATTAATTTTAGGGAAATGGCAGCCTCTGGTCTTATTCCAGGAGTTAAAAAAGCAAGTTGGTAATTTTAAAATTAAAGGACAATGACTGATCCAATCTCAGATTATTTGACCAGGTTGAGGAATGCCGTTAAAGCAGGTCACAAAGTTGTTGATATACCTGCTTCGAATTTAAAAAAGGAAATGACCAAAATCCTTAAGGAAAAAGGTTATATCCTCAATTACAAATTCGAAGACGATGTAAATTATCAAGGTAGTATCAAAATAGCTTTGAAGTACCATCCCGAAACCGGCATACCTGCAATTAAATCGTTAAAACGAATTAGTAAACCAGGTTTACGCAGATATTGCGATACAAACAATATTCCACGCGTACTCAATGGTTTAGGTATAGCGATATTATCTACATCGAAAGGTGTAATCACCGACAAAGAAGCACGCGATTTCAACGTTGGTGGCGAAGTATTATGTTACGTATATTAATAAAGGAGGAATAAAACGATGTCAAGGATAGGAAAATTACCCATCGAGATTCCGGGCGGGGTTAACATTAGCATTGCCGATGATAACACTGTGACCGTTAAAGGGCCGCTTGGTGAACTCTCACAAAAGGTGGATCCTGAAATCGATGTGAAAGTAGAAGGTAACCAAGTAATCGTAAACCGTCCGAGCGATTCGAAAAAACACCGTTCATTACACGGATTGTACCGTTCACTCATCAACAACATGACTGTTGGTGTGTCGAAAGGTTTCGAAATTAAACTCGAACTTGTTGGCGTTGGATACCGTGCCGAAAACCAAGGTCAGTTACTCGACCTGGTATTGGGCTACTCACACCACATCTACTTACAGCTTCCTCCCGAAGTTAAAGTTGAAGCAGTTACTGATAAACGTAGCAACCCAACTGTAACCCTTAAAAGTTACGACAAACAACTGTTGGGCCACATCGCTGCCAAAATCAGGTCGTTCCGTATGCCCGAACCTTACAAAGGAAAAGGTATCAAGTTCAACGGTGAAGTTATCAGGCGCAAAGCCGGTAAGTCTGCATCTGCAAAATAACGTTTTAATAGTAAAAATCATGGCTTTAACAAAGCAAGCAAGAAGATACAGGATTAAGAAGAGGATCCGCAAAGTGGTTAAAGGCACTGCCGAAAGACCACGTTTGAGCGTGTTCAGGAGCAATAAGCAAATTTATGCCCAACTTATCGACGATATTTCGGGTGTAACTTTAGCTGCCGCCTCTTCTAAAGAAAACGATATTGCTACAGCCAAAGTTAATAAAATTGAACAGGCAGCATTGGTTGGAAAACTGATCGCCGAAAAGGCTAAAGCAGTAAATATCGAAGAAGTAGTTTTCGACCGTAACGGGTATTTATACCACGGTAGAGTTAAATCAATTGCTGAAGCAGCCCGCGAGGGAGGCCTTAAATTCTAGAAATTATGTCAGGAAGTATTAAGAAAGTAAGAACCAGCGATTTGGAATTAAAAGACCGGTTAGTAGCAATTAACCGTGTTACCAAAGTTACAAAAGGGGGTCGCACCTTCAGTTTCTCTGCAATTGTTGTTGTAGGTAACGAAGATGGTATAGTTGGATGGGGACTTGGTAAAGCAAGCGAAGTTACCACCGCTATTTCAAAAGGTGTTGAAGCCGCAAAAAAGAACCTGGTAAAAGTTCCTGTTATAAATGGTACAATACCTCACGAGCAGCTCGCAAAATTTGGCGGTGCTCGTGTGTTCCTTAAGCCTGCATCGCACGGTACCGGAGTTAAAGCCGGTGGTGCAATGCGTGCTGTACTCGAAAGTGTTGGCGTACACGACATCCTCGCAAAATCAAAAGGATCGTCGAACCCGCATAACTTGGTTAAAGCAACTTTCAATGCTTTACTCGAATTGCGCGATGCCTATACTGTGGCCGAACAACGTGGAGTTTCACTTGATAAAGTATTTAAAGGATAATTATGGCTAAAATCAAGATCACGCTCGTAAAAAGCAAAATTGGTTCTACCAAACGCCAAAAGCTTATTTTAGAAGCTTTAGGCTTAAACAAACTCAACAGTTCGGTAGAGCATGAAGCTAACCCATCAATCATGGGAATGGTGAATAAAATGAATCATTTGATTAAGGTTGAAGAAATCTAATCTTAAATAAAACGAAAGATATGGATCTCAGTAAGTTGAAACCCGCAGAAGGGGCAACACACAGTAAGAAAAGGATAGCACGCGGACAAGGTTCGGGGCACGGTGGTACTGCTACTCGTGGTCACAAAGGACAAAAATCGAGATCAGGTTATTCCAAAAAAATCGGTTTCGAAGGTGGACAAATGCCCATTCAACGTGTAGTACCCAAATTTGGTTTTAAAAACTTTAATAGGGTAGAATACAAAGCCATTAACCTTAAAACACTTCAAAGTTTGGTTGAAAAACATAACGTTACCGACATCGATCTTCAGTTCCTTGCCGAAAACGGTTTGATTTCGAAAAACGATAAAGTGAAAATTTTAGGTGTTGGCTCGCTCACTGCTAAACTGAACGTTAAGGCGCATGCTTTTTCTAAAAGTGCAAAAGAAGCTATTGAAAAATTAGAAGGTACAACCGAGGTTATTTAACCAATAACCACAAATAAATTAACTCATGAAGAAGTTAATCGAAACCCTAAAGAATATTTATAAAATCGAAGACCTCCGCAACAGGATAGGGATAACATTGTTTTTTATCATTATCTATCGCTTAGGTTCGTTTGTTGTTTTGCCCGGCCTCGACCCGGCTCAGTTAGGTGCCCTTAAAGCACAAACTCAAGATGGGCTGCTTGGCCTGCTCGACATGTTTTCGGGTGGGGCATTCTCCAATGCATCGGTTTTCGCTTTAGGTATTATGCCTTACATCACAGCTTCAATTATTATCCAGTTATTAACTATAGCAGTTCCTTATTTCCAACGCCTTCAAAAAGAAGGTGAGTCGGGGCGTAACAAAATGAATCAAATTACCCGCTGGCTTACAGTGGTGATACTCATTTTCCAAGGCCCTGCATTTTTAACCAACTTACACATGACTTTAGCCAACACTCCCGAAGCATTTGTTTTGCAAGGGCGTATGTTCGACATCAGTTCAACAATTATAATGTTGGCCGGTTCGATGTTTGTGCTTTGGCTAGGTGAAAAAATGACCGACAGAGGTATTGGTAACGGTGTATCGCTCATTATCATGATCGGTATTATTGCACGTTTACCTCAAGCAGTATTGCAAGAATTCATTTCGAGGCTCGAAGAGCAAGCAGGCGGTGGCCTGGTATTATTGCTCATCGAAATTGTTGTGCTTTTTGTAGTTTTCATGTTGGTTATATTATTGGTTCAAGGAACTCGCCGTATTCCTGTTCAATATGCAAAAAGAATAGTAGGCAATAAACAATATGGTGGTGTACGTCAGTACATACCTTTAAAAGTGAACGCAGCAGGTGTTATGCCAATCATTTTTGCCCAGGCAATTATGTTTGTACCCATTACATTGGCCGGATTCGGAGGTGATTCGATGAGTGGCTTTGCAGCTGCTTTCTCTAACTTCACAGGCTTTTGGTACAACTTTACCATGTTTGTGATGGTTATATTGTTTACTTACTTTTATACAGCTGTTACCGTTAACCCGGTTCAAATGGCCGAAGACATGAAGAAAAACGGAGGCTTTATCCCAGGTGTAAAACCCGGTAAAAAAACCGTTGAATTTCTCGATACTGTAATGTCGAGAATAACATTGCCCGGATCAATTTTCTTGGGCTTTGTAACCATTCTTCCTGCTTTTGCCATGCTGGTTGGCGTTAACGCATCGTTTGCTCAATTTTATGGAGGTACATCGTTGTTGATTCTTGTTGGGGTTATTCTCGACACTTTGCAGCAGATCGAAAGCCACTTGCTCATGCGTCATTACGACGGACTGATGAAATCGGGACGTATTAAAGGACGTGCAGGCGGTGCTTCTGCAATCTAAACAGAAAGGTTTCAGTGCGGTGTGTTACCCCAAGGTTGAAACATCGTAAATGTTCTAAACAAAACTGATAAGTAGTTTATGCAACAGCATAAAGTTTCGATGTGCGAAGCGGCTGATTGGTAATAATTATTACCATTCATTCAAACATCGAAAACGAAAACAATATATTTTCACCTGCCATTTTCAGAGGTGTGTTCATGGCAGGTGAAAATTTAAAGTTTTGCTACCCAATCCGATTTGTTGCGATGCAAAGTAATTAGTAAATCAAAAGCGTAATTTAAAACAAACAATTTATGGCAAAACAGCCTTCAATTGAACAAGACGGAACCATTATCGAAGCATTGTCGAACGCAATGTTTAGAGTTGAACTGGAGAATGGACATGTGATCACATCGCATATATCGGGCAAAATGAGGATGCACTACATCAAAATTTTGCCGGGCGACAAAGTGAAAGTTGAAATGTCTCCATACGATCTGACCAAAGGTCGGATTATATTTAGATATAAGTAATTATTTGATTGACTGGAAATTTTCTTAATTATTCAATAAATTGTTTACTTTTGTGGCGATTTTTAAGAAAATTAAAGTTACGGATGAAAATCCAAGATAAAAATATAATCGGATGAAAGTACGTGTATCAATTAAAAAACGTAGCGCTGACTGCAAAATAGTACGTCGCAAAGGGCGTTTATACGTGATCAATAAGAAGAACCCAAAGTTTAAACAACGTCAGGGTTAATTACTAAATTTAATTAAAGAAATCACTATGGCTCGTATAGTTGGTGTAGATATTCCAAATAATAAACGCGGTGAAGTCGCGTTAACCTATATCTATGGTATTGGACGTAGTAGTGCAAAGAAAATTCTTGAGGCAGCAGGTGTTGATATAAACAAGAAAGTTCAAGATTGGAACGATGACGATTTTCAAGCCATTCGTGGCGAGATTTCGTCGAAATACCGCGTTGAAGGTGAATTGCGTTCCGAAGTACAGTTGAACATCAAACGTTTAATGGACATTGGTTGTTATCGTGGTATCCGCCACCGTATTGGGTTACCCGTACGTGGTCAAAGTACCAAGAACAATGCACGTACACGTAAAGGTAAACGTAAAACTGTTGCAAATAAAAAGAAAGCGACTAAATAATTAGGTGAAAGATTATGGCAAAAAAGTCAGGAACTTCAAAAAAGAGAGTCGTTAAAGTGGAGGCCACTGGTCAAGCACACATCCACTCTTCGTTCAACAACATTATTGTATCGTTGGCAAACGACAACGGTGAAGTAATCTCGTGGTCGTCGGCTGGTAAAAAAGGTTTCAGGGGTTCAAAAAAGAATACTCCTTACGCTGCACAAACAGCTGCCGAAGAGTGTGCAAAAACTGCTTATGACCTTGGTTTGCGTAAAGTGAAGGTTTATGTAAAAGGACCGGGTAACGGACGCGAATCGGCCATAAGGGCTATTGCAAGTATGGGTATTCAGGTAACCGAAATTGTTGACGTTACTCCATTGCCACACAACGGCTGTCGCCCCGCAAAAAGAAGACGAGTTTAATTTATTGACATTTAAAAGGTAAACAATGGCAAGATATATTGGACCAAAGTCAAAAATAGCCAGGAAATTTGGTGAGCCTATTTATGGCCCCGATAAAGTATTGGATAAGAAAAATTATCCACCGGGTTTCCATGGTCAGGCGCGCCGCCGTCGTAAAGTTTCGGAATACGGTGTGCAATTAAAGGAGAAGCAAAAAGCGAAATATACTTATGGTATTCTTGAGCGTCAATTCCGCAAAATTTTCGATAAAGCTCACCGCTCGAAAGGTATTACCGGTGAAATTTTGTTGAAATTGCTCGAATCGCGTCTCGATAACGTAGTATTCCGCCTTGGTGTTGCTCCAACACGTTCAGCTGCCCGTCAGTTGGTTTCGCACAAACACATTACCGTTAATGGTGCCGTTTGTAACATTCCTTCGTACACCTTAAAAGCAGGTGATGTAGTTGGCGTTCGCGAAAAATCGAAGTCGCTCGAAGTAATTACCGACTCGCTTAATAGCCGTCGCTATTCAAAAAGTGCTTGGCTCGAGTGGGACAGCGAAACGCTTTCAGGTAAATTCCTTAACGTTCCCGAACGTGAAGAAATACCCGAAAATATTAAAGAACAACTGATTGTTGAGTTGTATTCGAAATAATAACTTATAGAAAAAACTATGGCAATATTAGCTTTTCAAAAACCCGACAAAGTGATAATGCTCGAATCGGACGAGAAAGTAGGTAAATTCGAATTTCGTCCGCTCGAACCTGGTTATGGCATTACCATTGGTAATGCACTGCGCCGTATTTTGTTATCATCGTTGGAGGGTTATGCAATTACTACTATTAAAATTGAAGGGGTAGAGCATGAGTTTGCCACTATTAAAGGTGTAATCGACGACGTTACCGAAATCATCCTTAACCTTAAACAAATAAGGTTTAAAAAGGAAATTGACGATTTCGACAGCGAAAAAGTATCGGTAACCATTACTGGGCAAGATAAATTCACTGCCGGCGACTTGAATAAATTCATGTCGGGGTTCAGTGTGCTTAATCCCGATCTGGTAATTTGCGAAATGGAGCCTGCTGTTAAGCTCCAAATGGAAATTACCATTGGTAAAGGCCGTGGTTACGTTCCTGCTTCGGAAAATAAACCAGCCGAAGAGGAATTAGGAGTTATTCCAATCGATTCAATTTACACTCCGATCAAGAATGTAAAATTCGCAGTTGAAAACTTTAGGGTAGAACAAAAAACCGACTACGAAAAGTTGGTGCTCGAAATCCATACCGATGGGTCGATACACCCAAAGGATGCACTCAAAGAGGCTGCAAAAATCCTTATCTATCACTTTATGCTGTTCTCCGATGAAAAGATCACTCTCGATTCGGACGAGAAATTTGCTAACGAAGAATTCGACGAGGAAATTTTGCACATGAGACAAATGCTCAAAACAAAACTTGTTGATATGGACCTTTCGGTTCGTGCGCTTAACTGCTTAAAAGCTGCCGATGTGGAAACACTTGGCGACCTTGTGCAGTACAACCGCAACGACCTGCTTAAGTTCCGTAACTTCGGTAAAAAATCACTTACCGAACTCGACGACTTGCTTTCGGGGCTCAACCTCAACTTTGGGATGGATATTACTAAGTACAAATTAGACAAGGAATAAGATAACGATGAGACATAATAAGAAAATCAACCACTTGGGCAGAAAAAGCGCTCATCGTAAAGCTATGTTGGCAAACATGGCCAGTTCGCTTTTACTGCACAAAAGGATTACAACTACTGTAGCAAAGGCTAAAGCCTTAAAAATGTATGTTGAACCATTAATTACCAAATCGAAGCAAGATACTACTCATAGCCGCAGGGTTGTTTTTAGTTATTTGCAAAATAAAGACGCAGTTTCGGAATTGTTCCGCGAAATTTCGGCTAAAATTGCCGATCGTCCCGGAGGATATACCCGTATACTGAAAACAGGTAACCGTTTAGGCGATAACGCCGAAATGTGTATCATCGAGTTGGTCGATTTCAATGAAAACATGCTGGCTGCTAAAGACGCTAAAGCTGGTTCGTCGCGCAGACGTCGTGGTGGTAAGAAAAAAGCTGAAACAACAGCAGAAAAACCCGCCGTTGCACCTGTAAAAGATGAAAAGAAAGCTGAAGCAACTGTTGAAAAAGCAGAAGAAGCTAAAGTTGAAGAAGCTCCTGTAGCTGACGAAACACCTGCTGCTGACGAAACAGAAAAGAAAGAAGAATAGATCGAATTTCTTTATAAAACAATAAAAGGTTAGCCATGTGGTTAACCTTTTTTTGTTTTGTAAACTTTTGATGCTTTAGAAGTTAAGCGCTTCTTTCAAATTTTTATACCCTGTTTTGCTTACCTTTAATTTGGTGTGATCGTTTTTCATAATCACTATATGAGCTTCTTTCTCGTATTGCTGAATTTCTGCTATTTCATCAACCTTTACAATGTATGAACGGTGAATTCGCACAAACTCTTTTGGATTAAGGTTGTTTTCGAAATATTTCATGGTTTTTTGTTTCACAAATCTGCGGTCTTTGTTGTAAATCATCACATAATCGTCGAGCGATTCAATGTAGCGTACTTGTTCAACCGGAATAATGTGGATTTTGCTCTTATCTTTTACAACAACCCTTTCGATATACTCCGATTCCGGTTCTTCGGTTAGTTTGTCGATAGGCGTTTCGCCTTGAGTGTTGGTTCTTATTTTTTCAATGGCGCGATCAATTGCCAAAAACAACCTGTCTTTCGGAAATGGTTTCAATAAATAATCGACTGCATGTTGTTCGAAAGCTTTTATGGCGTATTGGTTGTAAGCCGTTGTGAAGATGATTTCGGGACGGTGCTCGAGCAATTCAAGCATTTCGAAGCCGGTTAACTTTGGCATTTGAACATCGAGGAATACCAATTGCGGTTTCTTTTCGTTAATAGCCTTTAGCCCGTCGAAACCGTTTTCGCACTCGTCAATAAGTTCAATTTGATCGTGATCGGTCAGGTATTTTTTGAGTAAGTTTCTGGCAAGAGCCTCATCTTCAATAATAATGCATGTAATTTTATCACTCATGGTACTTCTTGTTTTGTGGTATTTCCAAAGTTACAGTAAATATCTGATTCTCGTTTTTTATGCTCAATAAAGTTGTATTTCCATAAACTAATCCCAAGCGGCGCCTGATATTAAAAAGCCCTATGCCTTCGCCTTTTTTAACGGTTGCATCGCTGTCGTAATTATTAGTTATGGTAAAAATTAACAAATCTTTTTCTTTTTTTGCTGTTGTTGAAATTATAACCTGACTGGTTGTTTCGTAAACACCGTACTTAATGGCATTCTCGTAAAGTGGCTGCAATATCATGTTTGGGATACTGCAATTTTTGCACTCTTCGATATCGAAAGTTGCATGTAGTTTATCGCCAAATCGTACCTTTTCAATTTCGAGATATAATTTTATGTGTTCTATTTCCTGCGATAAGGTAACCAATTGATTTTGTTTGTGTTTGAGTGAATAGCGTAAAAACGACGATAATTTAATAACCATTTCCTGCGCTTTTTCGGGTTCGGTAATGGTTAGGTACGATACCGAATTTAAACTGTTAAATAAAAAGTGTGGATTGATTTGCGATTTTAGCTCGTTAAGCTGTGTTTGCGTAACCAATTCCTTCAGTTTGGCTTCTTCTTTAAGCTTATCCTGCAAACGGCTCGAATAAATAAAGGTGTAATACAATATTGCAATGAGCAAGTAGATTAAGGCACCAAGTCCAGCTTTGCTCGGTATAACTTTTTTCATGTGTTCTTTAATCGTATCGGCATCGAACAAGGCAATATCGATCTGATTGGTGAGCCACATCCAAAACGAAACCAAAAATGCCATTGCGAACAGGTGGTAACCAACTACATACAGCTGACTTTTGTTTTCGTCGTTGCTGCCAAGTACTACGTACCAAATTCCTATTCCCAAAATGGCAAAAATGGTATTCGATATAATTACATCGACCAATGTAACGGCTAAGCTTAACTCAAAAATGTTTCGTTCAAGAAAGAACTGTATTGCCGATAAAATGATCCAAAAAACAAGGTACCAAACTATCAGTAACGGGCTTTTGAGAAAAGGGTGCTTCATTGTTCAGTGTATTAATGTGCTTTGTCGTAGTTTCTAACTTCTGTTCCACCAAATATGCAAACACCTGTAAGTATTATTGTTTTTGCAGGGTTTGGGGCGTACGACGGGTCTTTGATACGCAAATCGCTGTAGCCTCCAAAAATGGTAGTAACTTTGTTTAAAATGGTCCAATCGTTGGGTACCTTTACTACGTTGCCCCCAAACATGGTTGTAAGATCTATTTTGCAACCTTCGGGCGAAATTTGGCACTGACGTAAATCTATTTCCATACCTCCGAAAATTGCCGTTGAACGCCCTCCAATTAATGCCGACGATGACATGTTGATTTCTCTTCCGCCAAAAATGATGGTTTCGTCGAAATAATCGCTGTTGGCATTGGGTATACTTTCGGTAAATCGCCGGTAATGGTCTTTACTGAAGTGCTTTTTTTTTCGGTCACCAAACATTACTGCTAAACCAACCAAGAGGATTATCGATGGCCAAAAATATCGTTTGATCTGATGATAATCGCGAAATATATCGGGGAGCATAAAAAATGCACCCAAGCCCATAACAATTATACCGGCACCACGGTTGCCACTTATAAATACATAAGCACCTATGGCTACCAATAACATTTTCCACGACATCAGAAAATCATAGATTTCGTAATCCAGTATCCCCGAACGCCCCAAAATCATTGCTACCCCAATTAACAATAAAATAAACCCAAAAAAGAACCTGCGTCCGTTAACTATGTTTTTCTTTTCCATAATGAATGAATTTTATGCCTCAAAAATAATCCTATATTTATTTGTGGCAATCGTTTGTTCGATAAACTGCCTTTATTAGTCGGTTAATGGCAAACTTTTTCATTCGAAAGATGTTTTGATGCCATTGTATTTTTTTATTTTTTTTAAATGAACAATTTATCTGTCATAAAACCAAATACAAATAATGGCCAAATGAATTCTTATAAAGTTCATCATGTGCGCATGTTGAGTCCTACCGCCTTTATTGTTCGTTTCGATCGTAAGCATTTACAATTTACCCCGGGGCAATATGTATCGGTTGGTGTGGAAAACGATCAACAGGCTCGCGAATATTCTATTTACAGTGCCGTTGACGATCCATATCTCGAAATATTGGTAAAAGAAGTTGAAAACGGAATTGTGAGCAAAAGGCTCAGAAAGCTGAAGGCTGGCGATATTCTGCGGGTGAACGGGCCAATGGGTTCTTTTGCTAATAACATTTCTGATGACAGTTCTTTTCGATTGTTTGTGGCAAGTGGTTCGGGAATTTCGCCATTTCATTCTATTGTGAAAAGCGGTCAATTAGCTAATTATCAGTTGGTGCATGGGGTGAAGAGTAAGGTTGACGCTTACGAAAGCAGTGCTTATTCCTCAGGTAAATACGTGCTTTGCACTTCGCGCGAAAATAGCGGAGATTTTAATGGCAGGGTAAGCGATTATTTAAGAAAACAACAATTGCCGCAAGATACACAAGCATATTTGTGCGGCAATTGTGATATGATTTTTGAAGTTTACGATATTCTCACCGATAAAGGTATCTCGGTTGAGAATATTCATTCCGAAGTATATTTCTAAAACTTTTTCATTGCTTTTTTAATTCGTTCTATGGCATCGAGCATTTGATCTTTATTGATAGTTAACGGAGGTGTAAACCTGATGATGTTTCCGTGTGTAGGTTTTGCTATTACGCCTTCGTCTTTCATTGCTAAACACACATCCCATGCTTCTTTGCCGTTGTTGGGATTAATGGTAATTGCGTTTAACAAACCTTTGCCCCTAACTTCGGCAATAAAAGGTGAGTCGAACTTGCTCATTTCGTTGCGGAACAATTCACCCATTTTACTGGAGTTTTCTTCCAGTTTTTCATCTTTTATTATCTGAAGGGCTTCCATGGCAACTGCAGCAGCAATAGGATTTCCTCCATAGGTCGATCCATGTTCGCCGGGTTTTATGGTGAGCATTATTTCGTTATTGGCCAATACGCACGAAATGGGGTACATGCCGCCCGAAATGGCTTTGCCCAATATGAGAATGTCGGGGCGTACGTTTTCGTGGTCAACGGCCAGCATTTTGCCGGTTCGGGCAATGCCTGTTTGTATTTCGTCGGCAATAAGCAGCACGTTGTACTGATCGCATAATTCGCGTGCGGCTTTTAAAAATCCGTCTTCGGGGACAAAAACACCGGCTTCGGCTTGTATGGGTTCAGTTAAAAATGCTGCCACATCGGGATCCGACAGGGCTTGCTCAAGTGCTACAACATCGTTGTATGGGATGTTAATAAAGCCAGGTGTATAGGGACCATATTCGTTGTAGGCATCGGGGTCGCTCGACATGGATACAATTGTGATGGTGCGCCCGTGGAAATTACCGTTACATACTACTATTTTTGCTTTTTCGCGTGCAATGCCTTTAACCTTGTAAGCCCATTTGCGTGCCAACTTTAAAGCTGTTTCTACTCCTTCGGCTCCCGAGTTCATGGGCAACATTTTGTCGTATCCAAAAAAATGATGCATAAATTCTTCCCACTCGCCAAGTTTGTTGCTGTAAAAGGCGCGCGAGGTTAATGCCAGTTTCGATGCTTGTTCGCTCAAGGCTTTAACCAGCCGCGGATGGCAGTGCCCTTGGTTTACTGCCGAATATGCCGATAAAAAATCGAAGTATTTTTTCCCTTCTACATCCCACACAAAAACACCTTCACCTTTTTCTAAGACTACAGGTAGCGGGTGATAGTTGTGCGCACCATAATGTGCTTCGCGAGCAATATATTCATTCGTATTCATGGTAAAAGCTTTTAAAAATTCAAGGCTTAATATCGAAAAAATTTATCTTCGCTTCCATGATAATCATCAATGACTTCTTTCTGCTTAAAAAATTTAATTTTGCACCTGTATTTAATTCGTAGTTGTATGAAGCTGAAAAATTGGCATTTTCTCATTATCTGCTTGTTTCTGATTGGTGTAGCTGTTTCTGCTCGTTCCGAAACTGGCAAGAAACTTTATAAATGTCCGCCACGTATTATTCGTACTTGTTGCTCATTTGGTTATAATGTTGGTGTTTGGGGAATTCCGTTTTATCGAATTGGCGAAGTAGCCGGAAAAGTTGATGTAGGCCGGCATAAATACTTAGGTGTTAATACCGAGGGGAATGGCATTATATATACTCAGCGGGGTGGTTTTGTCGATTTAGGACACTTGCGCGACCAGGCCGATTGGACTGCTTTTTTGTACCAAACAATTATTGAAAACAGAGGGCAAAAAACAGAAATTAAGTTAGGTTACGAGGCCGGAGTTAAAAAACTGAAGCTTGATATACCTGCCGATTTCTCTCTCAACGAAGCGGCTTTATTGGCCGGTAATATTACTTATTATTTATCGCTTTGGCACGAAATTGCAACCTGGTACGGCGCTTCCAGTATCCCTCTTATTGCCGAAAGGTATTCGGCTTTTTCGCCCGAAGATGATTATTCGAACCGTTTGGGAATACTTTTGGGCATGAAATCAGTAGAAAGCGATTTGCCTTACAACGAGGCTATGACCCGTAATATTACCATGTTACTTGATACTTTACAGGCTGTTGAAACCGCCGATGAAACCCGCCAGGCAATGGAAGCTGTACATAATTTGTGGTGGACCAGGCAGTATCGTTATCCTAATAAGAAGATTTTATTAAAACGCGAAATACCTACCTTCGATTATATTACGCCTGTTTTATTGCCCGAATATCCTGTCACACAAAAAGCTGTTGGCTTATTAATGCCTACGCAAACATCAAATGGTCAGCCTTTATCCGATTTTTTCGATTTAAGAATAAAGGTGAATAATAAAATACCTGTTAAAAAAGTTTTCAATACCAAAAAACACCGTATTGTTTCGGAATATGACTTTGAGCGCCTTTTAACACAAATTGATGCCGAAAATTCAGTAGCAAAATAGATGATTATTTCCAGAACCTGATGATGAGCGCTTCGCTTATTAGTAACACAAAGGCCAGGAGGATAAGCATGCGCCATAATTGAATGCCATTGTCAATTTCATCGATTTTTGTTGCCATGTTTTCGATGTTTGTTTCAATTAGGTTAATTTTTTCAATTTGGGCATCGTTGGCCATTTTCAGTAAGTCATCGGGGGTGTAATAACTTAATTCCGATTCTTTTAGCATGTAGTTGAATGCTAACTTGCCAATTACTGTATTGTTTGAAAGAACGGAATAAAAACCTGCATCGAGGTCGCCATTTACTAACATTCGGGTTATTGTACCCCTTTGTTGGATAATATTGGGCAATAGTTCTATGCCTGTTTGTTGGTTCCTAAGGTAAATGTTTTGAGAGCTAAGTTTGTCGCTTGTTTTAAGGTCAACAACATGATCGGTTCCGATTGTGTGGTAAAGTTTTTGAAAATAAGACGATTGCAGAGCCATGTTGTAAAAGGTGGGCATGAACAGCAAATGGTCGATGAACTGATTTTTATCAAATGAAAGCGGGAAGCTGAAAATATAAGCCATTCCGTTTTCGACGGTTATCGACGATAAAGCTTTTGACTTATCTGCAAAAGATAAAATTGTATTGTCGATCAATTGCTGATCAATATTAAAACGGTAGCGCAATTTAATATCGGGTAATGCAACTTCTTGGTTTTCTTCTTTAAAAACGCCCTCGTAAAGTTTATTTGTGTAAATAACATTGTCGATGGGGAGCTGAATGGTGTCGATGGTGGAAATAGTATTGGTTTTTAATTTGTTTAAGAGGTAGTTGTAGCTGTTTGTATCAATGTTTTGTGCCGGAATTAGCACCAAGGTGCCGCCGTTTAGAGCAAATTTTGTCAGTTCATCGCTCAATCCGGTGCTTAAGTCGTGCAATTCGTTAATAAAAATGGTTGAATAGTTGCTTAAGGTGCTTATTTGAAGTCTGTCAGCCCTTTCAATATCGAGTTCAACAAAGTTGTCTGTAGCAAACATTGCTTTCATGTTATTGCTCAACTTGTTATTTGCCAGTTGAACCAACAGTGCTTTTTGCTTTTCTTTAACTTCGAAAGCAAAATAAATAATGTTATCGTGGGTAATAGGGTAGTCGGTAATTTCAACACGGCCGCTTTGTATGCCTGCACTTTGGTTGGCAAACTGAAGCTCAATTGTTTTTTCTTCGTCCGAAACAATATCAATCGATGCCAATGATTTTAGTGTGTCGTTAATAAACAAGTTTACAGGTACTTGGAAGTAATCCTGATCGGACTTGTTTGCTATTTTTACGTTGATGGTTTCAAGTTGGTTCAGGTGATGAGTAGGTGTGTCAAACCAGCAAGTATCGATGAACAGGTTAGCAATTTTACCGGTAGGCACTGTAACAAAATTGTAAGTTACTGTAGAATCGGGTACCGCGTTTTGCAGATCGGTTGTGTGTTTCTGAAAATCGGAGATAATATAAGCTGTTCTGTTCGTTTCGAGTAGAAAGTTTTCGCTAAGGTTAACAATACGGCGTTGTATGGTGCTTAGTTCAACAAAATTATGGCTTACATCAACATCGGCAATCAGTCGTAGTATTTCCGATTTTGAAAAAAATCTGTTCTGGAATTCACTGAGCGAATTGGTGAGTAATGCAAATTTTGTGTCGGGCCTACTGCCGTTTACAATTGCATAGGCCCTTTCGCGTGCGCTTTCAATTGCCCGTCCTTCGAGCCCTTCGGCGTTCATACTGTACGAGTTGTCTATATAAATGGCAACTATGTTATTGGCCATTTGCTTTTCGCTTTCGCCTTTGGGTATGTAGGGCTTGGAAAAAGCCAGAACAATTGCACTTATCATTAATATGCGGCTGGCAAGTATGAGGTATTGTTTGAGTTTCGATTTGCGTTTTGTTTCCTTGCGTACAATTTTTAGCAGGTTAACATTCGAGAAATACACGGTTTGGTGTTTTCTCAAATTTAATAAGTGAATTATAATCGGAATTGCTATCAGCAATAAAGCCCACAAAAACGAAGGAAATATAAAGCTCATATTTAAATCAAATTTTGATGAAAGCTCAAAAATAGCTAAAAAAATTGAGCATGATCTATTTTTGTGCTTTAGCTGTTGTTTGTTTAAAAAAACGAGGGTCACCATTAAAGGTGACCCCCGATATTTTTAACAGAAATTTATGCAATTAGCGTAAGGCGGCTTGAGCAGCAGCTAAACGTGCAATAGGTACACGGAATGGTGAGCACGAAACATAATTCATGCCGGCACGAACGCAAAACTCAACTGAGCTGGGTTCGCCACCATGTTCGCCACAAATACCAATTTTAAGTTTAGGGTTGGTGCTGCGACCTTTTTCAATACCCATTTTCACCAATTGTCCAACGCCGTCTTGGTCGAGAACCTGAAACGGGTCGTTTTTCAATAATCCCTTTTGAATGTAAACGGGCAAGAATTTTCCGGCATCGTCACGCGAGAAGCCAAGGGTCATTTGAGTGAGGTCGTTGGTTCCAAACGAGAAGAATTCGGCAACTTCGGCAACTTCGTCGGCAGTTACAGCAGCACGAGGTACTTCAATCATTGTGCCTACCATGTATTCGATGCTTTCGCCGCGTTCGGCAAAAACTTCGGCAATGGTTGAACGTACAATTTCTTCCTGAAGTTTAAGTTCTTTTTTGTTACCAATAAGCGGAATCATTATTTCGGGGAAGGTTTTAACGCCTTCTTTCTTAAGGTCGAGTGCAGCCTCGATAATAGCACGGGCTTGCATTTCGGTAATTTCGGGATAAGTGTTGCCCAAACGGCATCCGCGGTGGCCCAACATTGGGTTGAACTCGTGCAGGTCGGCTACCTTTTGTTTAACTACTTCAACCGAAATGCCCATCTCGTTGGCCATTTCTTTTTGGTTGTCATCTTCGTGAGGTACGAATTCGTGCAATGGTGGATCGAGTAAACGAACAGTTACAGGTAGCCCTGCCATGGCTTTAAAAACGTCTTTGAAGTCTTGCCTTTGGATGGGCAATAACTTAGCCAGTGCGGCACGGCGACCGCTTTCGTCGTCGGCGAGAATCATTTCGCGCATACGAATGAGGCGTTCACCTTCGAAGAACATGTGCTCGGTACGGCAAAGGCCGATGCCCTGTGCGCCAAATTTGCGGGCAACAAGGCAGTCGCGTTCGGTTTCGGCATTGGTACGTACAGCAATGTTGCGGTATTTATCGGCAAGTTCCATAATAGCACCAAAGTCGCCACTTAATTCGGGGTCGATTGTTCCAATCTTGCCTTCGTAAACTTCACCTGTTGAGCCGTTTAATGAGATCCAGTCGCCTTCGATAAATGTTTTACCTTTAACGGTAAGTGTACGGGCTTTGCCGTCTATTTTGCAGTCGCCGGCACCCGAAACACAGCATTTACCCATACCACGGGCAACAACAGCTGCGTGCGAGGTCATACCACCGCGTGCGGTAAGAATACCTTTGGCAATGTCCATTCCTTCGAGGTCCTCGGGCGATGTTTCGATACGTGCCAGAATTGTTACAGGGAATTTACCTGCTTCGTCGGCGTGGAATACCAACTGACCGGTGGCTGCACCAGGCGATGCAGGTAAGCCTTTGGCCAAAACATTTGCTTTTTTGATTGCTTCTTTGTCGAAAACAGGGTGCAGCAGTTCGTCGAGTTTATTGGGTTCCTGGCGAAGAACAGCAGTTTTTTCGTCAATAAGACCTTCTTTTAGCAGGTCCATGGCAATTTTTACCATAGCGGCAGCAGTACGTTTTCCGTTACGGGTTTGCAACATCCATAGTTTACCGTCTTGAATGGTAAACTCAAGGTCTTGCATATCTTTAAAGTACTTTTCGAGTTTTTCTTGGGTTTCGTCAAGTTCTTTGTACGCAGCGGGCATAGCCTCTTCGAGCGAAGGGAATTTAGCTTTGCGTTCTTCTTCGGAAACGCCAGCCAAAACGGCCCAACGTAACGATCCTTCTTTTGTGATCTGCTGAGGGGTGCGTACACCGGCTACAACATCTTCACCTTGAGCATCAATCAGGTATTCACCGTTGAAAACATTTTCTCCCGTAGCTGCATCGCGGGTAAAAGCAACACCTGTGGCAGAGTTTTGCCCCATGTTACCAAAAACCATGGCTTGTACGTTTACGGCAGTTCCCCATTCTTCGGGTATTTGGTTCATTGCACGGTAGTAGTTGGCGCGTGGGTTTTGCCAGCTGTCGAAAACGGCAGCTACAGCTCCCCATAGTTGTTCCCATGGATTAACAGGGAAATCGTGGCCGGTAACTTTTTTAACTGCGGCTTTGAATTTTGTTACCAATTCTTTGAGGTCGCTTACGTCGAGTTCGTTGTCGTTTTCAACGCCTTTTGCAGCTTTAACCTCTTCCATAATTTCTTCAAACGGGTCGATGTCTTCTTTCGATTCGGGTTTCATGCCTAAAACAACATCGCCGTACATTTGAACAAAACGGCGGTACGAGTCCCATGCAAAACGTTCGTTACCCGATTTTTTGGCAATGGCAAGCACAGCCTCATCGTTCATCCCTAAGTTTAATACGGTGTCCATCATGCCGGGCATCGATACTCGTGCGCCTGAACGTACCGACATTAAAAGTGGGTTGTCTTTGGAACCAAAGCCCATATTCATAATGCTTTCGACGTATTTCATCGCATCTTCAACCTGGTCTTTGATTTGTTCAATGACTTTTTCTTTGCCTACCTGATTGTAAATGGTACAGGTGTCGGTGGTGATGGTGAAGCCCGGAGGTACCGGAACTCCAATTAAGTTCATCTCGGCAAGGTTGGCGCCTTTGCCTCCTAACAGATTTTTCATGTCAGCCCTTCCTTCGGCCTGACCGTTCCCAAAAGTATAAACGTACTTTGTAGCCATAATAAGATTGTTTGTTTATGATTTTAATTGCAGATTCATTTCATAAAAGGGTAAACGTTTATTGTTGTGTTGATGTTCAACAAATAATGGATAACAAAGGTAATATTTTTGCAGCTCATTACCATGTGCAGATGCGTGTTTTGAAAAATAGCTAACATATTGATGATGTGAGGTAAGTCTTAACAATAATTAACATTGGTTTTCAATCGTTAACAGAGTATTGCCGTATCTTTGTGTCGTTAGTAAAGCAATAGATTTTTCATAGAATTAGGTTTGGTTAGGATTTAGAGGATGGCAGAAGCCATCCTTTTTTCGTTATGACCTTTTTACTAATTCTGTGTTGCTTTAAGTACGTTGGCAAATTGCATTTCGAAATTCTCGTCGGGCCAAGGTGCTTGCGAGCCGGCCATGCGTCCTTGAGGGTCGATTAGAAAATATGTTGGAAGTATGCGAACGTTATACGAATCGTAAATTTCACGACGTGTACTTCCCCTTAGAATTGTCCATTCGAAACCATCGCTGCTGATCAACTCTTTGTTTTCTTCAATTTTATCGTCTTCAATTACAATAACAATGGCTAAATCGGCTTTGTATTTTATTTGAAATTCTTTGATCAAAGCTTTGTGCGGCGCGAATTTTTCGTTATCGGTGCGGGTAAAGCACAAGTAAACGTATTTGCCGCTAAAATCGTCCCAGCTTACAATATTGCCTTGGGTATCGGCTAAGTCGAGCTCGGGTGCAATGGTTCCGTATTGGGTGCGGGCCAATTCGTTGAATATTTTGTTGGCAGCAATCCGATGTGTTTCAACTTCCGATGTTTCGGTTATTTTATGCAATATGTTGAAAAGGCCTACTGTATTGAATCTTTTCGAGTAAAATATGGGTTTAATGCCTTTAATAATTATTGCTTCGGCCAGCGATTTGTTAAACATTATATCCATGGTAAGCCAGTCGATTAACTGTTCGTATGCACCTGAGTTGAGCAGAACGCTGATTTTTTGCCCGTTTACCTGTTGTGTTGCATATTGCAAGTATTTCGAAAAAAGTTTATCGAACATTTCGCTGTATTCGGGCTGCGTGTATAAAATGGGTTGTTTGTTAAAGTATTCCTCGATAACCGGTGCAGGATCCTGGATTTGTGCAGTGTATTTTATCGAAGCATATTTGTAGGTTTTGTATTCTTCGAAATAGGCATTTTCGGTTGCCGGAAATTGAGTTTGCAACGTTTCAACCACTTGAACAGCAGTTTCAATCGATCGACGGTAAAAAATCTGCTGCATGTTTTGGCTCATTTGCATTTGAAATTGCCTGTTGAAATTTACAATTAGCAGGTTAATGTTTTCGGGCGAAGGGTTTTTTACCCCAAAGTGAACCATTTTGGGCCTGAAGTAGGGGTTCGACGATTTTTTTTGTTCTTTGGGCGGAAGGGTAATTTCAATTACATCGTCGGGGCTCATAACAATCCAACCTTTGTAAACATCAAATTCGGTATAAACCGGCAGTTGTTCACTTATGTCGATTGTGCAGCTAAAATTGCCATCGGCATCTACCTCGGCACTGCCTATTATTTCTTGTTTTTCAGTCAAAAAATTTGGAATAACGTAGAAGCTGAACGCATCACCGGCATATTCGGGTGCAACAAACTTTATTTCGGCACCGTTTAAAATGGTGCTAAGCAGCAAAAAAGCTATAGTGATAATGTTTCTGTTAGTGCTTCTCATCGCTCAAAAATTTTCTGATGTTTATATTTTCAGGAATAAACATGCTGATGTCCCCATTGTGTTTTAAAATATCGCGCACTACCGATGAATTAATTGGCGTATGCTCAGGCAATGTAAGCAAAAAAACGGTTTCGATGTTGTTGTACATCTTTTTATTTACCTGCGCAATGGCTCTTTCGTATTCAAAGTCGGCTGCTGTTCTGAGGCCCCTTAGTATATGTGTTGCACCGGTTTGC
Source organism: Prolixibacteraceae bacterium (assembly GCA_016933815.1). Lineage (GTDB taxonomy): Bacteria > Bacteroidota > Bacteroidia > Bacteroidales > Prolixibacteraceae > Roseimarinus. Next base: position 12,736 of record JAFGAF010000444.1, on the reverse strand, counting down.
CTGCAAAAATCAACCGTTAACCCATCGTAAATTTGAACATTGATACGGGGTTCATCGCAAAAAACTTCTTCAATAATTTTTTTTCGGGTCTCAACCGAAAAAAGGTAATTTTTTGTATTGTTTACCCCAATCATTACAATAATCCTGTCGAATACAGGCAATGCCCTTTTCAAAACCGATTCGTGTCCAACTGTAAACGGGTCGAACGATCCGGGAAAAACAGCGATCTTTTCCATATAATCTCTCTTCAACTTACAAAACTAAAATTTTTATTGAAATTGACTAAAATTTACTATCATTTAAAAACTTGTTTTTCGATAAAAAGTTTCTTTTACCTTAATTATTGTTCCAATTTCGTTTTAACTTTATCAACTTATTTATTGTTTTTAATCAAATGTATGGAAATTATTCGCGATCACATAGGTTTTTTTGGCAAGATGAATTCGGGCAAAAGCAGTTTGATGAATTTACTAACCCAACAAGAAACCTCAATAACAGACATTACGCCGGGTACAACTGCCGACACTAAAGTTGCCTTACAGGAATTGCATGGCCTTGGGCCGGTTAAATTGTTTGATACTGCCGGGCTTGACGAAAGCAGCGAGTTGGGCAATAAAAAGCGGGCTAAAGTGCTCAACGTGCTCAAAGAATGCGATCTAGTTATATTGGTGATTGATCCGTCAACTAAGAATTTCGATACCGAAAGCCTTATTTTTGAACAAGTGCGTGAGCTCGACAAGCAAATGCTTGTGGTTTATAACCTTTTTAATAAGGCGCATTCGGCATTTGTCGGCAATGTTGAATCGCAAATTTCAAACCTGGGGCTGTATCCTTCGCTTGAATTGAATGCTGTTGATAATTCATTCCGTAGCTTGTTGATTGATTTTATTCTAAAGCATTACGATTCCAAAAAAAATCAGGTTGAATTGTTGCCGTTTGTTGAGCGCGACAAGCTGTATGTGCTCAATATTCCCATGGACGACGAAACCCCTCCGGGCAGATTTTTACGCCCGCAAGCCATGGCCGAGGAGTACATAACCCGCCATTGGGCTTACCCGGTATCGTATCGTATGGATTTGAATTGTGCGCGCAGTTCCAATCCTCAAAAAGAGAAAGACCGGTTTGATGCTTTTCTCGATCAATTTAAACAGCGCCCGGCTGCTATTATCACCGATTCGCAAGCCATGGACATCATGTCGAAATGGGTGCCCGGCGATATTGCCCTTACTACGTTTTCGATTATGATGATCAACTTTGGAAGCAATGGACGTTTAATCGATTTTTACAATGGAATAAGCGCCATGAACGATTTAAAGCCCGGCGATAAAGTATTGATAGCCGAAGCTTGTAATCATTCGCGTATTCAGGAAGATATTGGTAATGTGCAGATTCCGAGCAAAATAAAAGCGTTGTATCCGGGTGTTGATGTTGAATTTAATTTCGGGCGCGAATTCCAAAGCAACGAAAATTTGAAACAATACAAACTAATTATTCATTGTGGCGGATGCATGATCAGCAACCAGAAACTGCAAGCCCGACTGCGCGAGTTGCGCAATACGGGCATTCCAATTACCAATTATGGTGTTTTTTTATCGTGGTTACAGGGCGAGAAAGCTTTGCAGCGGGTAATAAAACCATGGTTTTAATTAATGAAAAAATTCAAGCATAAGTTCTTCGTCGGTTTTTTCGCCTTGTGTTAAGTTGATTACTGTTTCGATAAGGGCCAAATGTGAGTATGCTTGCGGAAAATTTCCCAGCAAGCGCTTGGTCTCAAAATCGATATCTTCGCTAAATAAACCCAAATGGTTTGAATACGAGAGCAGTTCGTTGAATTTCTTTTCTGCTTCTTCTTTTCGGCCAATTTTAATTAATGCATTAATTAGCCAAAAACTACAAATGGTAAATGCCGATTTGGGCTTTCCGAAATCGTCGTTGTTTTTGTAGCGGTACATTAATCCTTTGTATTCGAGTTCGCGTTGTATGGCTTCAACAGTACTGATGTATTTGGGATCGGTGCCGGCAATAAAACCGTAGCTTTCCATTAACAGTACAGCCGAATCGAGTTCTTCGGTTTCGTATGCCTGGGTAAATGCCTGTTTCTTTTCCGACCAGGCTTTTTGCATAATGTCATCGCTTATTTGCTTGCGAAGTTTTATCCAAGGTTTTATGTAATGTTCTTGATTGAGCATAATGGCAATACGTAAAGCTCTGTCGATAGCTGTCCAGCACAAAACTTTACTAAAGGTGAAATGTTTGTCTTCGCTACGCATTTCCCATATTCCTTTGTCGGGTTTTTGCCAGTTTCGTTTTACAATTTTTACCACGTTACGAACAATGGTCCAAAGTTCTTCGCTGTGCATTAGCGAAGTACGGTGAATGCGGAAATGCTCGAAGATAACGTCGAGCAGAATGCCGTAAATGTCGTTTTGTTTTTGTTTGTAGGCCGCGTTGCCAATACGCACCGGCTTTGAACCTTGGTAGCCCGAAAAATGGTCGAGCTCGTGTTCGGTAAGCTTCTTTTCGCCATTTATGCCATACATAATCTGAATCTTTTCATCTTTATCGGGCATTATGTCGATAATGAAATTGAGGTAGCGACGCGAAATACTGTTGTGACCGAGTTTCTTCATAATTTTTACTACCATCGATGCATCGCGTATCCAGCAAAAACGGTAGTCCCAGTTGCGTACTTCGCCAATGGTTTCGGGCAGCGATGTGGTTAGCGCTGCTAAAACAGCCCCGCTTTTTTGGTAGCTGAGCAGTTTGAGCGCCAATGCACTTCTGATAACCTGATCGTTGTATTTTGTGTATTGGGTGGTACGTTGGCTCCAGTTTAGCCAATACACCTCGGTGCGTTGCAGTTTTAAATAAGCTCGCTCGGTGGTTTGTTTTAATAATTTTTGATGGTAGCTGATGAGACAGAAACTGTCGTTGCTTAAAGTAATACTTTCGCCTTTGATTATTTTTTTTAAATCGAAGCTTGAATAAAAATACATCGAATCGTATTCGCCTTTCGATGTGTAAGATTTTATGTAGTCATTTTCGGCACGGGTAACGGTTTTGTGTTTGCCGTACTCGAGCTTTGGATTGTATGTTATTTTGAATTTGGGCTGCCCGCTTACAACTTTAAAATATCGTACTAAATCGGGTGGTGAATAACGTTCCTTTACATTCTCGCTAACGTAGCGCGGCATAAAGTCAAGCACATCAAATGTGCCTTCGTTGCAATTAAAACGTGTGCGTAAAATGTTGGTGTTTTTTAAGTATTCTTGTTCAGTATTGATAAGGTTTTCTGCAATTATTTCGAAGCTTCCGCCTATGTTCTCATCTAAAATTTTGGCAAAAACCGAAGGAGAGTCGAAATTGGGTAAACACAGCCATTCAATCGATCCGGTTTCGGAGACCAAAGCTCCTGTTTTGCAATTTCCTATAATGCCGTAGTTTAAATTATTCATTCAAAATTGTGTTTAAATATTAGTAAAATTAAGGTTCTTTGGTGGTGCTAAATTTTTTTTAATCATATATTAAACATATATTTAAGACGAAGGTTTATTAATTAAATAAACAAGTGTCACATAAATAAACAAAATAATGAGCAGAATTCATATTTTATCGAATCGATTACCATTCAATACCGAAAGAATTGACAATGATTTTAAACTTAGTCCGAGTGTTGGCGGGTTGGCAACCGGCATGAAGTCGGTTTACCAAAAATATAACGGAAAATGGATTGGATGGCCGGGAATAGCAGAGGAGCATTTTGAGCCAGGCGACCAAGAACGGATCGAAAAGGCTTTTGAAAAAGAAAATTGTGTGCCTGTTCACCTTACAACCAACGATGTAGATAAATACTACGAAGGCTTTAGTAATAAAACTATTTGGCCACTGTTTCACTATTTTAACGAGTTTATTGAGTACGATCAGGATTGTTGGGATGCATACGTTGCAGTAAACCGCAAATTTGCCAACGCTGCATTGCAGGTGCTCGACGATGGTGATTCGGTTTGGGTGCACGATTATCAACTCTTGCTTGTGCCTCAGATGATTAAAAACGAAAGGCCCGATGTTACCATTGGTTTTTTTCTTCATATTCCTTTCCCGTCGTACGAAGTTTTCAGAATATTGCCTTGGCGTAACGAAATTATTGAAGGGATGCTGGGTGCCGATTTAATAGGGTTTCATACCTACGATTACGAAAGGCACTTTTTCAGTACAGTAAGGCGGCTTTTTGGCATCGAAATTCATTTTAACCAAATACATACCGAAAGTCGCATTATTTTGGCCGATGCTTTTCCAATGGGAATCGATTATGAGAAGTTTAGCTCAGCAGCAAGCCGCATACATGCAAAAAACGAATCCGAAAAATCGGAATTGCATGTTGAACTTGAAAAATATTTTAGCACTTCGCCCGATCGTAAACTGATTCTTTCAATTGATCGGATGGATTACACAAAAGGCATTCCCAACCGTTTGAAGGCGTTTAGTCTCTTCCTCGAAAAATACCCGCAATACCAGGGGAAGGTAAGCTTGGTGATGCTGGCAGTACCCTCGCGCGACAATGTTGAGCATTACGTTAATCTTAAAAAACAGGTCGATGAGTTGGTGGGCTACATCAACGGAAAGTATGGCATGATCAATTACACGCCAATATGGTATTTTTACCGTTCGTTGCCTTTCGATAATCTTATTGAACTGTACACCGCCAGCGATGTTGCTTTGATTACCCCGGTGCGCGACGGAATGAACCTTGTGGCCAAGGAATATGTAGCATCGCGAATTAACAAGGATGGGGTGATTATTTTAAGCGAAATGGCTGGTGTGAGCAAAGAAATGGGCGAAGCCATCATTATCAACCCCAATAATTTCAACGAGATAGCCGAAAGTATATACAAGGCCATTTCGATGTCAACTGAAGAGCAAACTTTCAGAATGGATCTGTTACAAAAACGATTGAAAAGGTATGATGTATTCAAATGGTCGTCGGAGTTTGTTAAGTCGCTCGAAAAAATTAAGGGCATACAACATCAATTCAATACAAAAAAAGTAACTGCCTCGGTGCAAAAAGCATTAACCGAAAATTACTGCGAAGCTAAAAGCAGAGCTATTTTTCTTGACTACGACGGTACGCTGTCGGGTTTCAAAAACAACCCCGAAGAAGCTCGCCCCGACAGCGAAGTTTATCAAATAATTTCGAAACTTACTGCCGATGAGCGCAACGAAGTAACCATTATTAGTGGTCGCGACAGGGATACGCTCGAAAAATGGTTCGAAGGATACGATATCAATCTAATTGTTGAGCACGGCGTTTGGACAAAAGTACGCGGCGGTCAATGGGACATGCTCTACCAAATTAATGCCGATTGGAAAGAAAACATCAGGCCTACACTCGAAAACTTTGTTGACCGAACACCGGGTTCGTTCATCGAAGAGAAAAACTACTCCTTGGTTTGGCATTATCGTAAATCGGAACCCGAGCAGGGCGTTTTACGTGCCAACGAACTGAAGGACGAACTGACCAACCTGATTGCCAATCATAACCTCGAAATTATGGAAGGTAACAAGGTAATTGAAGTGAAAAGTGGTGGAATTAATAAAGGGGTAGCTGCTTTGAGGTTTATTGGCGGCAAACAATTCGATTTTGTGATGGCCATTGGCGACGACTGGACTGACGAATATATGTTTCGCGAATTGCCCGAAACTGCTATAACCGTAAAAGTTGGTTTGGTGAAATCGGCTGCCCGTTACAAGGTGAAATCGGTTGACGCTGTGCGCGAATTATTGAACAGTTTGGTTAATGCTTAGTTAATTAATGGCTTAACCCAAAACCGATAACTCAAGCCTATCCTGAACGTTTGGTAAGGATAATCGCGGAATCCGGTTTGGTATTCGGCTGAATAGCTGAAAGTTTTGCGTTGGTATTCGAGCCTTGTTCGGTAAATTAACGGGTCGTTGTGTCCTTTAACACTCCCTTCGCCGTAAATTTTGTTGAGGTATTCGTAGGCACCGTATCCGGTATAGCCACCTATTTCGTTGAACCACGAAAGCTTATTGCTGCGTATTTGCAAACCGGCTACCACAACCGGGCCTTCGTCTTGCGACATTTCAACTTTGTTGGTTTGCCATACATAAAAGCCGGCAAGGGTTGCTATTCGTATTTCGTCGATTATAGTTGAATTAAAATTGAAGCTTTTGCCTAAGGCTAAATAAAAATAGCTCATGGGCGAGTCGGTGAAACGTCCGTGATCGTTTTCGCCCGTGGTTGTTTTTTGGGTGAAGTTGATATTGATATCGGGAAGGTATTTTTGTGCTTTAACAAGCTGGATGAAAGCACTAATGTACAAGTCGCCTGCTTGAGTTATCCAACCTTCGTCGTCGGGTGTAATTTGTCTGAAATCTCGAAGTTCGTTGCTTAGCCTGAACGTTTCGGTAGCTTGTCCCCAAATTTGTACCATGGCCCTGCCCGGAGCAATGTTCCAGTGAAAATTGAAATATGAATTGATGGCCGTGTCGCCTGGCATTTGGTGATAGTGTGCACCCACATCGATTTGAGATTGTTTGCCAATTAGCGCGTAGTCCATGTGTGGTACCGGCAGGGCGTTAGGCCCCAGTTTGCCGGGCGCAATTTGCAGCCATTTCGATGCGTGTGAGCCACCAAAATCAATCCAGTTGCTTTTGTTGCGTTGCTGTGCAGGCAGGTTAAATGCAATTGAAATGAGGATAAAAAAGAGTGCAATATGTTTTAACATGAACAAGAATATTGTTTAAAAGTCAAAAATAGGAAAAGAAATTTCTTATCCCAACAGCAAAGGGTGAGTTTGTTGAGCGTGCTTATTTAAATTGTATTAGTGTAAAGGCAAAGCTTCATTTTTTAACTTCTGTGTTAATTTATCTCTTTTTTTCAACCATTCACCGATTTTTTTGTTGTTCATGTCAATGAAAACTTTTTTGTTTGTAATAGTTTTCTACTTTTGCACACTCATTCAAAAATTGATATGGAAATACGCGAAAGAATAATACTGGAAGCAGGAAAGTTGTTTGCTGCAAAGGGTGTGCGGCAAGTAACCATGGATACGATTGCCCAGGAAATGGGCATATCGAAGCGTACTATTTATGAGAATTTCAAAGATAAAAACGATTTGCTTCAGAATATTCTGACAGAAGCAACACTTCAACACAAAAAAAATGCAATTGAAATAATGAACAAAGCCGATAATGTAATTTTGGCATTGTTTGCTTTTGGAGAATACAATCGCGAAACTTTCAGTAAAATTAACCCTCTGTTTTTCGATGAAATGAAAAAATACCATCCGCAAGTTTTCCAATCGATAATGAATAATGGAGCTGTGCGGAATTATGAGCTGACTTACACCGTTTTAAAACGTGGGGTAAACGAAGGTGTTTTTCTGAAAGAGATAAATCTCGACATTGCCAATTTGTTTATTCATCACTTACTCGATTTTTTTCAAAAACCCGAAGTACAAGAAATATGCAACCATGTCGAAATTTTCAAGTCTGTACACTTGCCTTACCTAAGGGGTTTGTGCACCGATAAAGGAATCGATTTGTTGAAAAAAATAATTGAAAAATATGAAAACTCAGAAATAAATTAAAGTTTTTAAAATATGATAGCTATGAATTACAAATTAATCATTTTACTGTTTATCCTTTACGGAACAACGCTGGCGGGACAAGACAAGGTCAGTTTCTCGCTTAACGAGGCGCAGGACTATGCCATTGAGCACAACAAAACACTGCAAAATGCACGCAACGACATTGCGCTATCGGAACGAAAAATAAAAGAAACCATTTCGCAAGGTTTGCCTCAGGTCGATGCATCGGTCGATTGGATGACCTACTTTGGCTACGAAATGGAATTCAATTTTAACATGGATGGCGGAGCGCCTGATTTCACAGTTGAACAAATTCAGGAAGCAACAACTCAAACACTTGGGCAGTTTGCCGGAATGCCGGCTATGGGCTTGAACCCGGTAACACCGCAAGATATTTATAATTATCAGGCAGGTAGTTACTTCGAAAGCCAACTTACTGCTATGATGCCGGCCACAACCATTAAAATGACCGATGCCTCAACAGCAAAACTGCAAATAGGGCAACTTATTTTTAGTGGTCAGTACTGGGTGGGCATTAAAGTGGCCAAATTGGGTAAAGTTATTGCCGAACAAGGGCTCGAAAATTCGGTGCTCGATATCAAAGAAGCAGTGGCCAACAGCTATACAATGGCTTTAATCACTGCCCAAACCATCGAAACATTCAAACAGTCGATCGATAACCTGAACGAAATTAAAATGCACACCGGCAAAATGTTCGAAGCAGGTATGGCCGAACAAACCGATGTCGATCAGTTGAGCATTCAGGTAAATATGCTTGAAAACAATTTGCGTTCGATGAACCGTAGTTTGAAAATGTTGCACAACATGATCAAATTTCAAATGGGCATTGATTATTCGGTTGAACTGGAACTAAGCGATAAACTCGACAATGTGATGGCACAAATGAACCCGACTGCACCGGTTGGCGAATTCGATATTGCGCTAAACCCGATGTTTCAGTTAACCCAAACGCAAATCGAAATAACCGAAAAAATGGTCGATATGGAAAAAATGGCTTATGCGCCCACAATTACCGGCTTTTATGCCTACAATCAAAAGTTGTTGACAACAGGTTTCGATATGACGCCAAACAATTTGGCCGGCGTAACCATGAACGTGCCTGTATTCCAAAGCGGAACACGCAAGCATAAAGTGGCACAGGCTCAAATAGAACTCGACAAAGCACAGCTTAGCCAATCGATGTTGAAAGATCAGTTGCAACTGCAATTTCAACAATTGGTTTTCGATTTAAACAATGCCATTGAAAATTACGAAGCACAAAAGGAAAATGTTGACATTGCCAAGCGTGTTTTTAATAACATCAAAAATAAATACGAACAGGGTGTGGCTTCGAGCCTCGATTTAACCCAATCGAACAGCAATTATTTACAGGCCGAATCGAACTACATCCAATCAATGATGTCGTTGATGCAAGCACGACTGGCCATCGATAAACTGAATAATCAACTTTAAAAAAATAATAAAATGAAGCGAATAATATCAATTTCGATACTTGCCCTTGTGTTGTTTGCATGCGGGCAAAACACCCCCGAAGCCAATCAGAAAAAGGCCGATGCCTTGAAAAGGCGCATTGTGAAAATGGAACGTCAGTTGGAGCAAATTGAGTTGCAAGCAACCGAAAACGGCGATCAAAGGGTTTATCCTGTTAAAGTGAAAGCTTTGGCGTTTGAAAGCCTGTCGCGCGAGATTGAATTTTCGGCCAATCTTCAGCCTTGGGAAGAAATTTACATGGCTCCTGCATCGCCCGGAAAAATTACCCAAATATTTGTCGAAGTGGGCGATAGGGTGAAAAAAGGCCAAAAATTGGTTAAAATGGACGACACCCAATTGTTGCAAGCTAAAATTCAGCTCGAAAGCTTGCGTAAAGATTTTGGCCGTTTGAAAACATTGAGGGAGTCGGGTAGTGTGGCCGAACAACAATTCGATCAAATGAAAACCCAACTCGAAGTTACCGAGCAAAACGTGAAATTTTTGGAAGAAAACAACCTGCTGCTTGCGCCGTACGACGGGGTAGTAACCGGTAAATTTTTCGAAAATGGCGAGCTGTACTCGGGTGCTCCAAATACGCAGGCTGGTAAGGCGGCCATTGTAACTTTACAGCAAATCAATGTACTAAAAGCTTCAATTAATGTTTCCGAAAAATATTACTCTACGTTGTCGGTGGGTACTCCGGTAAAAGTCATTTCCGAAGTGTTTAAAGGCGAGGTTTTTGGTGGTGAAATCAGCAATATTTACCCAACCATAAACCCCTTGACCCGCTCGTTTGTGGTTGAAATAAAAATCCCTAACCGTGAATTCAAATTACGTCCGGGTATGTACAGCCGCGTAAGCATTAAACTTGACGAAACCGATGCTTTGGTTGTACCGGCAATTGCTGTTATTCAGCAAGAAGGTACCAACAACCGCCACGTATTTATAAATAACAAAGGTGTAGCCAAAAAGATGCAGGTACAGGTTGGACAACGTTTCGACGAAAATATTGAAATTGTTAGCGAACAACTCAATGCCGGCGATCAGCTTATTGTTGCCGGACAGGCAATTCTGATGGACAACAGCAAAGTAAATGTAATTGAGTAAACACACTAAGCGAATTAAATTATGAGTATATATAAAGATTCCGTTAAGCGGCCCATTACAACCTTGCTTATTTTTGTGGGGTTAATGGTTTTCGGCTTGTACTCGCTGGTTCAGTTACCGGTCGATTTGTACCCCGAAATTGAGCTGCCTGCCATTACTGTTCTTACTCAGTACGATGGCGCCAGCGCCTCCGATATTGAAACCAATATTACCAAACCGGTTGAGGATGCCATGTCGAGCATCAGCGATGTGAAAGAGCTTACATCGGTTTCGCGCGATAACATTTCATTGGTAATTATTGAATTTGAATGGGGTACCGATCTCGATGAAGCGGCCAACGATATACGCGACGGCTTGTCGTTTATTGAACGCTTTTTGCCCGAAGATGCCGAAGATCCAACAATTTTCAAGTTCAATTCGAGCATGATGCCTATTTTGTTCTTTGCTGTTACTGCCGACGAGAGCCTCGAAGGACTCGATAAAATTATTGAAGAAAAGGTGGTGAACCCGTTGAACAATATCGATGGTATTGGTAGCATTGGTCTTTCGGGTGCGCCCGATCGCGAAATTTTGATCGAACTCGATCCGGTTAGGGTTGAGGCATATAACATGACCCTTGAGCAAATTGGGAATGCCCTTCGTATGGAAAACCTAAATACTCCGTCGGGTAATGTTAAAATGGGGCAACTTACCTACCCATTAAGGGTGAAGGGTGAATTTTCGGAAAGCTCCGAAATGCTCGATATTGTAGTAGGTAACTACAATGGTGTTCCTATCTTTTTAAAAGATGTGGCAACAGTAGTTGATGGTATGCGCGACATGGATATCGAAGAACGCATCAACAGCAAGGTAGGCGCCCGTATGTTTGTTCAGAAAAAGGCCGGTGGCAACACCGTTAAAGTAGCCCGCGATGTGAAGAAAGAGTTGGAAGAAATTAAGAAAACCCTTCCGGCCGATATCGAAATTCAAACTGTTTTCGACTCATCCGATTTTATCAGCGGTTCAATCAAAAACTTGTCAACCACCTTGTTGTATGCATTGTTGTTTGTTACCTTAGTGGTGTTGTTTTTCCTTGGGCGCTGGAGGGCAACCTTTATTATTGTGCTAACAATTCCTATAGCACTGATTGTAGCGTTTATTTATCTGTATTTAACAGGTAATTCTATCAATATCATTTCGTTATCGTCACTTTCAATTGCCATAGGTATGGTGGTTGACGATGCCATTGTGGTACTCGAAAACATCACCAAGCACATTGAACGGGGCAGTAGTCCGCGCGAAGCCGCCATTTATGCCACCAACGAGGTTTGGTTGGCTGTAATTGTTACCACGTTAACTGTTGTAGCTGTGTTCTTACCGCTTACTTTGGTAGGAGGTATGACAGGTGTTTTATTCCGTCAGTTGGGCTGGGTGGTAACCATTACTGTTGTAACTTCAACAATAGCAGCAATATCGCTCACGCCAATGCTTTCGTCGCAAATGTTGCGTTTGCGCCCTGCCAACCGTAAACTCAAATGGTACAGCCACAGCCGAACAGTATTGCCTTTCCTTAATTGGATCGATAATTTTTACGGCAAAAGCGTGGCTTGGTCGTTGCGCCACAAACTTTTAATTACATTGGCTTCAGTGGGAATATTTGTGAGTTCGTTTTTCTTCTTGGGAAATATCGGTACTGAGTTTATTCCGGAAAGTGATAGCAGTTCAATATCGGCAAGTATAGAGTTGCAAACGGGCACCCGTTTCGAGGAATCGATGAAAATTACCAACATAATGGAAAATTTTGTCGCCAATGAAATCCCCGAAGTAGAACTCAACGCTGCAACAACAGGTTCCGACGATAGGGGTGGGGTGAACACTTTGTTCCAATCGTCGGGTTCGAACATTATTAACATGACCTTAAGCCTTGTTAAACCGGGTGAACGTTCACGTTCGGTTTGGGACATTGCCGAAATTTTACGTGCAAAACTGCTTACCTTGCCCGAGGTGGTAAACTTTACCGTAAGTACCGAAAGTGGTATGGGCGGCATGGGCGGCGGAAATGCCGTTGAACTTGAAGTGTATGGTTACGATCTCGATGCTACAACGCTTTATGCTCGCGATTTACAAGAAAAGATTGAACAGATTAACGGTGCTCGCGAAGTGAAAATAAGTCGCGAAAAATTCAAGCCCGAATTAACCATTCAGTTCGATCGCGAAAAGCTGGCCGAACATGGCTTGTCAACTGCGGTTGTTTCAAATGCCGTTCGTAACCGTGTTTCGGGTATGATATCGACACGCTTCCGTCAGTTTGGCGACGAATACAACGTTGTGGTTCGTTATAAAGAAGATGCCCGTAATTCAATTACCGATTTGGAAAACATTCTTATTGCATCGCCTACAGGCAGTATGGTAAGGTTGAAAGAGCTGGGAGAAGTGAAACAAACCCTTACGCCTCCTAATATTGAACGTAAACGAAAACAAAGGGTGGTAACCGTTTCGGCAGTTCCATACCAGATATCGTTAGGTGATTTAGCAACAGAAATTCAGGC
>JAFGAF010000443.1 GCA_016933815.1 Prolixibacteraceae bacterium | reverse complement strand
GGTTCATGGTTGACGAAAAATAGAGCAAAATAAGTGTAGCTCCAAAAACCGATGTGCTCACAATTAGCCATGTATTACCGCGCAGTGCGGCAAAAATAACAATTACAGCTGTGGCAGCTATGGCCATAAAAAGACCAATACCGTGCGAGATGGCATTGGCTAACTCTTCATTTTTGGTAAAACGTGGTTCCGACATAGAAAATTCTTTTTATTCGATGTTCATTTTTTAAAATCTTCATATATCCATAACCACAGGCAAAGATAGCATGCTTGACCTTACCAACAAGAAAAAAGAGCACCAAATGGCACTCTTTTGTATTTGAAAGAATGGTATTCTTTGTTAACTGGCTTTAAGCAATTTCATACCGGCGCGTTCAACTTTATCACGGGCATAATCTTCGGTAACGGTGAATTCTTTTTTGCCGTTTGTTGGCAAGTCGAACATGGCATCAACCATAATGGTTTCGCAAATTGAACGTAAGCCACGTGCACCTAATTTGTACTCTACGGCAATGCCCACAACATAGTCGAGGGCCTCATCGGTGAAAGTAAGTGCAATGTGATCCATGCCAAAAAGCTTGGTATATTGCTTTATGATTGCATTTTTGGGCTCGGTTAAAATTCTGCGTAAAGCTCCCGGATCAAGTGGGTCGAGGTAGGTGAGAACCGGTAAACGACCAATTATTTCGGGGATCAAACCAAACGATTTCAGGTCCATTGGTGCAATGTATTGCATCAGGTTTTCCCTGTCGATACTGGCTGTTTTTTCAACGGCATTGAAACCAACAACTTTGGTGTTCATGCGTTGAGCAATTTTACGTTCAATGCCATCGAACGCACCTCCGCACACAAACAGGATGTTTTTGGTGTCGACAGGTATCATTTTTTGCTCGGGGTGTTTACGGCCACCTTGTGGCGGAACGTTAACCACCGCTCCTTCGAGTAGCTTCAATAAACCTTGCTGCACACCTTCGCCCGACACATCGCGGGTAATTGAAGGGTTATCGCCTTTACGTGCAATTTTGTCAATTTCGTCGATAAAAACAATGCCCCTTTCGGCTGCTTCAACGTTGTAGTCGGCTGATTGCAACAAACGGGTGAGCAGGCTTTCGATATCTTCGCCAACATAGCCGGCTTCGGTTAAAACGGTAGCATCGACAATTGTAAAAGGTACGTGTAGCATTTTGGCAATTGTGCGTGCCAACAATGTTTTACCTGTGCCAGTAGGGCCAACTAAAATGATGTTCGATTTTTCGATTTCGGTTTCATCGTCGTCAACTTTTTGCCCAAGGCGTTTGTAATGGTTGTAAACAGCTACCGAAAGAATTTTTTTGGCATGGTCTTGCCCGATTACGTATTTATCGAGGAATTCTTTAATTTGAGCGGGTTTGTGAAGCTTAATCGAATTGATGTCGAATGAGCCTTTGCTTTTAAATTCTTCCTCAATAATTTCGTGTGCCTGCTCAACGCAGCGTTCACAAATGTGCCCGTCGATACCGGCTATAAGTATATCAACTTCGTTTTTCTTTCTTCCGCAAAATGAACATTTATCCATTATTTTCCTTTCTTGATTTTTTTATCGCGTACTAAAATCTGGTCAATCATTCCGTAATCCTTTGCTTCTTGGGCTGTCATCCAGTAGTCGCGGTCCGAGTCACGCTCAACCTTTTCGTAGTCGTTGCCCGAATGATCGGCAATAATATCGTATAATTCTTTTTTCAATTTAAGAATTTCGCGGGCTGTAATTTCAATATCGCTGGCTTGTCCTTGTGCTCCGCCCATGGGTTGGTGTATCATTACCCTCGAGTGGGTGAGTGCTGAGCGTTTTCCTGCTGTTCCGGCGGTTAACAATACGGCTGCCATTGATGCTGCCATGCCGGTACAAATGGTAGCTACATCGCTGCTTATGAACTGCATGGTGTCGTAAATGCCCAGTCCGGCATGAACTGCTCCTCCGGGTGAGTTAATGTAAATTTGGATGTCTTTTCCGGGGTCGGTTGAATCGAGAAAAAGCAATTGTGCTTGAATAATGTTGGCTACGTAATCGTCAATTGGCACGCCTAAAAAAATGATGCGATCCATCATTAAACGCGAAAAAACGTCCATGGTGGCAATGTTCAACTGGCGTTCTTCAATAATTGTTGGCGAAATGTAACTGCCATATACCGAGCTTACGTATTTATCGACCGACAAGCTGCTGATGCCCTTATGGCCGGTTGCATATTTTTGAAATTCTTTTTTGTAATCCATTGTTATTCAGATTTGGAGTTAAAAATCCTTCTTGTTTATGTTCTCATTATTTAAACGGCAAAGGTAGGAAAAATATATAAAATAATGGTATTTGCTTATGCGGTCGAAATAAAAAAGAGGCTGCCTGTTCAGACAACCTCTTTGCTTTATGGTGTTGGTTTTTCTTATTCGAACATTTTTTCGAATTCTTCGCGGCTAACAGCTTTTTCTTCAACGTTAACTTTCGACTTGATCACTTCCATGATTTTGTCTTCCATTTTTTTGTTGTACAATCTGCTAACATCTTCTTTTTTCGAGAGCATTTGTTTGGCAAAGCCATCGAGGTGTTCGTCGGGTACATTGAACATACCGTACTGACGGAATTGTGCTGCGGCAACTTCTTTGGCCAAATCCATTACCTCGTTTTCTTCAACTTTCAGTTCGTTTTCCTTAATAATATCTTCCTTAATGATTTGCCATTTAAGGTCGGTAAGGAACATTTCGAATTCGGCTTCAATTTGTTCGTCGGTTATGTCTTTGTTGGTTGCTTTTAGCCAGCGTTTTAAAAATTCAACCGGAAATTCCATTTTCGATTTGCTAACCAATTGCTCGCGGGTGTCGGTAGCAAATTTGTAGTCGATTGATGAACGGAATGCTTCGCTGATTTCGGCAGCTACTTTTTCGCGGAATGCTTTTTCGTCGGCAATTTCGGTGTCGTCGCCGTAAATATTTTTGAAAAGGTCGGTATTTACTTCGGCAGGTACAAAAGTGTTGATTTCTTTGATTGTAATTTTAAAATTACCTTCAACATTTTCGGCTGCTTCTTTTTCGATGTTAAGCAAATACGAAATTTCAACATTGTTTGGATATGCTTTTTTGATATCGAAAACAACTTCGTCGTCGATTTTTTTACCAACAAACGATTTTTTGATTTCTTCGTCTTTGATTACATCAACCGAAATTAGAGCCATTTCCACTTTTATTCCGTTTTCGGCTTCGTTGCCATCGGCGTCGAGTTGGGTGATATTACCCCTTAAAGTGCCGGTTTCTTCAACAATGTCGGTACTTTTGTTTTCGCCAAAGCGGTTGGCATAAGCTTTCACCTGATCGTCGATCATTTCGTCGGTAACGGTAACGCTGTATTGGGTGAATTTGCTGCGTTTGTCGAACGAAACTTTCGATTCGGGTGCAAAACCAATGTCGAATATAAATTCGAAATCTGTGTCGTTGTCCCAATCAATTTCCTTTTGTTTATCGTCGTTGGGAAGCGGTTCGCCCAAAATGTTGAGTTTTTCGTCAACAAGGTATTTCGAAAGCTCTTGGGTTAAGATTGTGTTAACTTCTTCGACCAATGCAGCTTTGCCGTACATCTTTTTGATTAGTCCCAGAGGTACCATGCCTGGCCTGAAACCGGGCATATTGGCCTTTTTGCGGTATTCTTTCAATGCTTTTTCAACCTTCGATTCGTAATCGCTTTTTTCGATGTTTACGCGAATGACTCCATTGAGGTCGTTAATTTGTTCTCTGGTAATATTCATACAATTAGTAACTTAAATGTTATTGGGCACACGATTATCCCATTTGAATACTTTGTTTATAAACTCAAAACCGCCCGGATATTGGTTGATATCCAAACGGTTAGGTTTTGTGCGGGCGAAGGGACTCGAACCCCCACGTCGCGTGACACTAGATCCTAAGTCTAGCGCGTCTACCAATTCCGCCACGCCCGCTTTTAGCGGCGCAAATATAGTGTTATTTTTTTAAATAGCAGAAATTGATGAATAATTATTGGAAAATGTTGTTTAGTGTTCGAATTTTTCGCGTTTTTTTCTGAGCTCGAAATTTTGCCCGAGGTACACTTTCCGCACGAGTTCGTCGGCGGCCAGTTCTTCGGCCGATCCGGCTTTTAGTATCGAGCCTTCGAATAGCAGGTACGACCTGTCGGTAATGGCAAGTGTTTCGTGCACATTATGGTCGGTTATTAAAATGCCTATGTTGCGATCTTTTAGGTGATATACAATGTTTTGTATGTCTTCAACAGCAATGGGATCGACCCCGGCAAATGGTTCGTCGAGCAAAATAAATTTTGGATTAATGGCCAAGGCCCTGGCAATTTCGGTACGGCGCCTTTCGCCTCCCGATAGCTGAATGCCTTTACTTTTACGGACTTTGTTCAGTCCGAATTCTTCAAGCAACGATTCCATGCGTTGGTGCTGTTCGTGGCGCGATAACTTTGTCATTTCGAGCACTGCTTTGATGTTGTCTTCAACACTCATGTGCCTGAAAACCGATGCTTCCTGAGCGAGGTAGCCAATGCCCTTTTGTGCCCTGCGATAAACCGGCAGGCCGGTAATATTTTCTTCGTCGAGGTAAATGTTCCCTTCGTTGGGTTGAATAAGTCCTACTATCATGTAAAACGATGTGGTTTTTCCGGCTCCGTTGGGACCAAGCAAGCCAACTATTTCGCCTTGGTTAACCTCAATCGAGACTTCTTTTACTACCGTGCGTTTGCGGTAGCGTTTTACCATATTTTCGGCTCTGAGTTTCATTATTTTCTATTTATGTGCAGGCACAATATCGGCCTTTTGTTGTTTACGTTGAATAAAACGTGAAATAAACACGCTTATTTCATACAATATAATTAAAGGAATACAAACCAAAATTTGGCTGAACACATCGGGTGGTGTAATTATTGCACTCAATATTAGCAACAGAACGTAGGCGTGTTTACGATATTTACGCATGAATTGTGGTGTTAACAGACCTACCTTACTTAAAAAATATACGGCTATGGGCAACTCAAAAATCACTCCCGAAGCAAATGTTACCGATGTAACGGTACCTATGTACGAATTCAGTTTAATGGTGTTGGCAATTTCGGCACTAACGTTGTACGAGCTTAAAAAGTGGATCGAAAGGGGAGTAATGAGGTAATAGCCAAATAGTACGCCAACAATAAAAAGAAACGATGTGTAAAAAACAGCACCACGTGCATATTGGGTTTCGGTTTTGTGCAAAGCTGGTTTAATGAATCGCCATATTTCCCAAAAAATATAAGGGCTGGCTACTATAAGTCCCGCTACAACCGACACTTTAATGTGCGAAATAAATTGCCCGGCCATGTCGATATTAACAATGTTTAGCTGATGAGTGTTAATGGCAATGGCTTCGGAATTAATGTTAAAAAATTGGTTGAGCCATTGGCTTGCTTTTAAAAATAATTGATTGGTCGGAAAATCGGGGCTTTTGGGTGTTAGTATTACACGGTCGAATATAAACTCGCGGTTAATAAAAGCAGCAATTATAAATATTAAAGCGCCAAAAACTGCCCTGATAATGTGCCATCTAAGTTCCTCGAGATGCTCCATAAACGACATCTCGTCGGCCTCGCGTATTTTTCCTTTTTTCTTTCTCATAGTCTAAATTCAACAACCGACAAATATACATTTCTAAATCGAAAAGGGCTAAGTAATTTTAATTATTGAATACTGGTTTTGTTATTCAGTATTAAAAAAGTTGCTTTGAATACGTTAAATTTTGTCGATGTTTTTTTTCGGAAAGTTTTAATTGTTATCTTAGTGTTCCTATCGAAAAATTTAATTGAGGAAATAAGTATCGAAAAAAATGATAAGTTCACAGTATTTAGCTGAAGAGCTCCAGAAACATTTTGGTTTTGACCGTTTTAAAGGAGATCAGGAAGAAGTGATCAGAAGTGTTATGGAAGGAAATGACACTTTTGTATTGATGCCAACCGGCGGTGGGAAATCGCTTTGTTACCAATTACCGGCTTTGATGCTCGATGGTACGGCAATAATTATTTCGCCATTGATTGCTTTAATGAAAAACCAGGTTGATTCTATCCGAAGTTTTGGCACCGAAGACGGAATTGCCCATTTTTTGAATTCATCCCTTTCGAGAGCTGCAATTCAGGAAGTAAAAGGCGACGTGCTGAGTGGCAAGACCAAGTTGCTTTACGTCGCTCCCGAGTCGTTAACAAAGCAGGATAATATCGATTTTCTGAAGCAGATCAAAATTTCGTTTTATGCTGTTGACGAAGCCCACTGTATTTCGGAGTGGGGGCACGACTTCAGGCCTGAATATCGACGTATTAAACCAATTGTTGCCGAAATTGGCAAAGCTCCGGTTGTGGCCTTAACGGCTACGGCAACTGCAAAAGTGCAGCACGATATCCAAAAAAACCTTGGGATGCTCGATGCCAATGTCTTCAAATCGAGTTTTAACCGGCCAAACTTGTATTACGAAATACGGCCAAAGGTTAAAACCACGGCCGAAATCATCAAATTTATCTCAAATAACAGGGGTAAATCGGGTATTATTTACTGCCTGAGCCGCAAAAAAGTGGAACAACTGGCCGAAAATTTACAAATTAACGGAATTACTGCTTTGCCCTATCATGCTGGTATGGATGCTGCAACCCGTTCAAAGCATCAGGACATGTTTTTGATGGAGGAGGTTGAAGTTATTGTGGCTACCATTGCTTTCGGTATGGGTATCGATAAGCCCGATGTGCGTTACGTTATTCACTACGACATACCTAAAAGCCTCGAAGGTTACTACCAGGAAACAGGTCGTGCAGGGCGCGATGGAGGCGAAGGTCAATGCATTACTTTTTACAGTTACAAGGATATTCAAAAACTAGAGAAGTTTATGCAGGGCAAGCCTGTTGCCGAACAGGAAATAGGCACGCAGTTATTGCTCGATACGGTTTCGTATGCCGAGTCGTCGGTGTGCCGCCGAAAAATTCTTTTGCACTACTTTGGCGAGATATACGAGCCTGAAAACTGCAACGCTTGCGATAATTGTCTCAAGCCCAAAGAAAAAATCGAAGCTAAAGATGAAATGGTGATTGCCCTTAATTCAATT
>JAFGAF010000442.1 GCA_016933815.1 Prolixibacteraceae bacterium | reverse complement strand
CATCGATTACCCCATCGTTATTGGTGTCGGTGTATTTGGCATCGCCGGGTTCAAACTCGTATCCATTGGCACCATGTACCATTGTTAACTGTTTTTTTCCGGTAATATCGTAAACCGGGTTCCCATCTTTGTCAAGTACTACCAAATCGTTATTATCGACATAAGCCCGTTCGTAATTATAGCCAAAGAAAGTACCTACCGGCACACCCGGAATTACTTTTACCTTATACTGTCCATTGTCTAACATGTTGCCCGATTCTAACGAGAAGTTTTCGGGAAGGCTTAAAACAATGTTTTCGTTGTGCGACATGTTAAAATTGAAACTAAACTTGAAGTTGGCCCTTTCAATAACTTTTGCATCGATCATAAACTCCCAACCTTGGTTGAGCATCTGGCCTTCGTTTTGACTAATAGCGCCATAGCCTGAAGTTGAAGGAATAAATGAGTCTTTAATGTAGAGGTTGTTGGTGGTTTTCCGGTACATATCCACTTCGATGTTCAAGCGGTTGTTGAAACCCCAAAAGCTTAAACCCGGGCTAAATTGTTCAATGGTTTCCCACTTCAACGAGGTTAACTCAATTTTATCGGGGCGAACACCGGCAACACCCATGTATCCATAGCCGGCACTAACACTGTAGGTACTAAAATAAAGGTAATTATCGCGTGGCGAATTACCCGAAAGGCCCCAGCTACCCCTAATTTTCATATCGTCGATAAAACGCAACGATTTCATGAATGGCTCGTTGGAGATACGCCATGCAAATGTGGCCATGGGAAAAGTACCCCAGCGGCTTTTGCTGCTAAATTTTGAGTTGCCTTCGATGCGTACACCGGTTGTTAAAATGTATCGGTCTTTGAATTTGTACATGGCTTGTGCATAAGTACCAACCGAACGATAAGCGCCCGACGAAGCAGTAAAGCTCAACAAGTTGGCATCGCCTACCGGATCGATCAAATAGGGTGATGCCGAACGGTAAGTCTCGGTAGCATAAAATCTATCGTTTTTCGATTCGGTGTCGAGAATACCTTGAATAACCAACTCATGATCGGGTCCCAATTGCGGTGTAAAAAGCAACTGATTTTTTGTAGTTACCGATGAATTTTTGGAGTACGACTCGCGAGCTTTGTTTGTCGAAGTAGTCAAGAAATCGTACCCAAGTGCCTCCCAAGGTAAAAACGAAGAGGTTTTGGCATCGGAGATGTCAAGTGTTATGGTTCCGTCGTAAATCAACGATGGTAATATATTGTACCTCACCGAGAATGCTGCACGTGTGTTGTCTTGCAGTGTTTTATTTCTACTCAGGTTGGCAACAGCTACCGGGTTAAACATGGTTGAACCCGAGCCCTGCATGGTTTCAATAGGAGTAAAATAGGAATCCAGTGGATTTCCTTCGTCGTCCATTTCGTAAATCGACATGTTGGGCATTTTAATGTATGCCATCGAACGTACATTTTTTTTGTTAATATCGTACGAAGCATCCCTGTCGTAACGGGTAAACATTACATCGGTTCTCAACCTAAGTTTAGACGAAAGGTCGTAATCGAGCGATGTACTCACGTTTATTTTCTTCAGGCCGGTACCAATTGTTGTACCTTGCTCATTCTGATAACCAAGCGACATTTTGTACCTCGATTTATCGCCACCACCACGAACCGAAAAGTTATGATCGGCCACATGCCCCAACTGAGTAACCGCACTCACCCAGTCGGTGTTTTGGGCAAAGTTGTGATAGTTTTCCCAAGTGGGGTCAAAATCAATTTCAGAGCTGTTGTAAGTTCCGTCGTCGTTTTGTTGAAACCAGGTTCCGGCATCGTTATTATAATGTGCTTCTTTAATCAAACGGGCATAGCCTGCTCCATCGAGCATTGGAATTGGCTTTGGTTCTTTCGAAACAGTGTACTTTGTGGTATATTCAAAAATTGGTTTCGACTTGGTACCACGCTTGGTTTGAATCATTAACACGCCATTTGCTGCTTTTGAACCAAAAATTGCAGTCGATGCTGCATCCTTCAGTACCTCAATCGACTCAATGTCCTCGGGACTAACATCAATAAGGTTACCAAACTGTTCGATGTTTGCACTGGCAAAGTCGAAATCGGATGCAATGGTTGTGCTGTAAGGAATACCGTTTACAACAATCAAGGGTTCGTTATTGGCATTTAAAGTAGCAGTACCCCTGATACGGATGTTGAGCCCTGCGCCCGGATCGCCCGAAATAGCGGTAATATCGACATTACTTATACGGCCTTGCAGCATTTCCTCAACGGTTGTTGTATGGCTTACTTTTAAGTCTTCGAATTCGATACGGGCAATGGCAGTAGCACGGTCGCGGATGCGGGTAACCCCATCGTTGCCCATTTTTTCGCCAAGAATAACAATTTCGTCCAAGCCTTGGCTTTCGTCCTCAAGCACAATCTCGACATGGGTTTTATCGCCCACATTAATTACCTGGCTTTTGTAACCAATAAACGAAACTTGAATTTTAGCATCGCGCGATGAAATTTTAAAAGAAAAGTTGCCGTTGAAATCGGTTGTTGTGCCGCTAACAAAGCGTCCGTTTGCGTCAACTTCAACAATATTAACACCGGTTATTGGCTCGTTGTTGTTTTCTTTAACCGAACCGGTAATAATTAAACTTTGTGCAAATGTTACATTAGTGCTCAATACAAAAATGAACAATAATGCAATTTGAAATAGTTGAGAAAACTTTCTCACACCATTATTATGATTGATTATTAATGGATTCCTCATTATTATTCGCTTTGCAAGGTTTTATCAATTTTATGCAACACACCATATTTTACTAAATTATTGGCAGTTGAATTTTTTATATCGACCCGGGTTCCGGCTTTATCGACAACACTCAGGTTATTTTTCGAGTTGAGCACGTCAATTTGAGCGTAAAAAGTTTCATCAACACCGCTCGAATCGATTTTTGCTGTTGAAAATGTTCCGTTAAGCTTGCCGTCGTTAAAAATCACATTATCGAAAACAAAGTGATAACGAAGGAAATTTTTAAGTTCCTCGATATCCTCGGGTATTTCGCCATTGTTTCGGGCAGCAATAATTGCATCATTTGTTGGCGCAAATACTGTCCACGAAGCTTCGAGTTGCAAAAAGCTTATTTGAGGATATTCCAAATCGGTTTGATCGTCGATTACTGTATCGGAGAGCCCTGCCTGATAAAGCAAATTGTAAAACTCGGTTAAGTCCTCGTCGCGTGCAATAAACATTGCAGCATCGTTTTTAGGGCCTAAAATTGCTTTGTCGAGATAATACAACACCCCATTATCGCCTTCTTCCGAACCAATTATTTGAGCATAATTATCAATTTCCTGGTTTCCTCCGCCTTGCAGTCGGTT
>JAFGAF010000441.1 GCA_016933815.1 Prolixibacteraceae bacterium | reverse complement strand
GTGCCCTTTGCGGGTGCCGGGTACGAGTTCAAAAGCGAAAAAGTATATGTTCGTGTTCCGCTTTATGTTGCATGGATTGGGGTGTCGGACTGGTTTCCGGCCTTAATGCCCTGGATTGGTGTTTCGGTGGGTATCCCTTTATTTTAAATTCACATTTTTTTTTCGAAGCGAATGCTTAAATTGCAGCTCAAATAAAATTCACCTTTTTTTGATATAACTATGGATGCTGTATTTGCTGAAAGTAGAATTAAAGAGTTACGCGCCGAGCTCGATCGCTACAATTATTTGTATTATGTGAAGGCCAGCCCGGTTGTTTCCGACTTTGAGTTCGATAAAAAAATGAAAGAACTTGAAGAACTCGAAGCTCAATTTCCTCAGTTTTACGATCACTTGTCGCCTACAAAAAGGGTAGGGAGCGATATTACTTCGAGCTTTAGTCAGGTTGTGCACAAATATCCAATGCTTTCTCTCTCAAATACATACAACGAAGGTGAGTTGCGCGATTTTGATCAACGCATACGCAAGGAAACCAACCTTGAACCCGAATATGTTTGCGAACTTAAATTCGATGGGGTATCAATCAGTTTAACTTACGAGAATGGTGTGCTCAAACACGCTGTTACCCGTGGCGACGGCGTTCAGGGCGACGATGTTACTGCCAATGTAAAAACAATAAGAAGCATACCGCTTAAGTTAATGGGCGATGGCTGGCCTGCCGAATTCGAAATTCGTGGCGAAATTGTGATGCCTTTCGATGCTTTTGAAAAACTGAATGCCGATCGGATTGCCGGTGGCGAAGAACCAATGGCCAATCCGCGCAATACCACATCGGGAACCATAAAAATGCAAGATTCGTCGGTGGTGGCCAAGCGTGGCCTCGATGCTTACTTCTATTTTGTGCCTTCGCAAATAAGGTTGACCGAAAGCCATTACCAAAACCTGCAATTGGCTGAACAGTGGGGTTTTAAAGTTTCGGAGCATACACGCAAGTGTGCAAATATCGACGAGGTGCTTGGTTTTTTACACCACTGGGAAACAGAACGAAATAACCTGCCCGTTGCAACCGATGGAGTAGTTATAAAAGTTGACTCGATAGCTGTGCAAAACGACTTGGGCACAACAGCTAAAAGTCCGCGTTGGGCTGTGGCATACAAGTTCAAGACCGAACAGGCCGAAACTCGTTTGTTGTCGGTTTCGTACCAAGTGGGGCGTACAGGTGCAGTAACGCCGGTTGCCAACCTCGAGCCGGTACAGCTTGCCGGCACAATTGTAAAGCGCGCTTCACTGCATAATGCCGATATTATTCAAAAACTCGATTTGCACATTAACGACATTGTTAAAGTGGAAAAAGGTGGCGAAATAATTCCGAAAATTGTTGGTGTCGATCAGGATGCACGTCACCCATTGAATGCCCGTGTTGAATTTATTACCCATTGCCCCGAATGTGGTACAGCGCTTACCCGTATCGAAGGCGAAGCTGCTTTTTATTGTCCGAACGAAACAGGATGCCCACCACAAATTAAGGGCAAAATAGTGCATTTTATCAGCCGTAAAGCCATGGATATTGATGGCATGGGCGAAGAAACCATTGAGCTGTTTTATTCAAAAGGCTTAATCGCCAACAGTGCCGATCTTTACAGGCTTCAATCAACACAGATAGCATTGTTAGATCGTTTGGGCGAAAAATCGGCTCAACGTATTATAGCCGGGCTCGAAGCATCGAAAAACGTACCTTTCGAAAGGGTGTTGTTTGCTTTAGGCATACGTTATGTGGGCGAAACGGTTGCGAAAATATTGGCCAAAGCATTTAAAAATATCGATTCGTTAATGCATGCAACAAGCGAGCAACTAACTGCTGTAAACGAAATTGGCGAAAG